>JAQYWP010000039.1 GCA_029379285.1 Rhizonema sp. PD38 | reverse complement strand
CAAGTAGGCTGGGGGTTCACTTGCGAATGACCGGTCAACTACTGTGGCTGGATCGAGATGAACCATTACACAAGCACACACGGGTAAGAATATACTTTGGCGATCAGCATGAATTGCGCTTTGTTGATCAGCGCACGTTTGGTCAAATGTGGTGGGTTCCTCCAGGAGTTGAATTAGAAAGCATTATGACTGGGTTGGGAAAACTAGCAGTAGATCCCTTCTCACCTGAATTCACGGTTGAGTATTTGGCTGATAAAATTCAATGCCGCCGTCGTCCGATTAAAACAGCCCTACTAGATCAGTCAGTGGTGGCGGGGTTGGGTAATATCTATGCTGATGAAGCACTGTTTCTGAGTGGAGTGTTACCGACAACTCTTGGTATTAATTTGCAACGAGAGCAAATAGAGCGTTTGCACGAGAGTATCATACGGGTGTTAGCTGACAGTATTGAGGTTGGTGGTACAACTTTTAGTAATTTTCTAAATGTTAAAGGCGTTAACGGTAGATATGGCGGGATTGCGTGGGTTTATAACCGCGCAGGCGAACCGTGTCGAGTGTGTGGTACAGCAATTCAACGGACTAGGTTAGGTGAGCGTTCGAGCCACTTTTGTACTCAGTGTCAACACTAAGCAAATAAAAATATCAAATTAAAAGTCCGAAAAATTGCTAACGAATGATGCAATATAAGGTATAAAAATTAATGGCGCTATTGGAGGCGGGCAACGCAGATAAGCTGTACGTATCTAGTAGCACACTTACACGTCATTAGTCATTTGCAAGTACTAATGGCTCCTGTTGTTGCGACTGCCTATCCCATACATAGAAGAAATGGGAAGAAGAGTCAAGCCGCCCTTGGCGGCAAGGCAGAAGGCAGAAGGAAATCCCCCTGACTTTAGTTATGGGCTTGAAATCTGGACGTAGTATTTCTTGTGCTATGCATCTCGAAATACATGTTTTCACGCGTTGCATAAATAAATTTAGGGGCTTGAAACCCTATGGCAGAGAGCTTTTAAAAAATTTCTTACCTTCTGCCTTCTGCCTTCTGCCTTCTGCCCTCTGCCCTCTGCCTTTCTTCGGTCACCCTTTTTTGAATGCTTAAGGCTGTCTTTAACAAATTTAGTGAGAAGAAAATAGCCGTAAGCTAAAATCCTGAGTAGAACAACCTAAACACTAAATAAAAAGGCAAACTTATGGCAATCAAAAGAGGAGACTTGGTTCACGCTATCCGCGAGAAGTTGGAAAACAGTCTAGAAGCACAAGCCAGTGACTCTCGTTTTCCTTCTTATTTGTTTGAAAGCAAGGGCGAAGTTGTAGATATCAAAGATGATTATGCCCTTGTGAAGTTTGGGAAAGTGCCAACGCCAAATATTTGGTTGCGTTTGGATCAACTAGAACAGTTTAAATAAAACTAAAGCATATGAATGATTCCCCTTCGTCCTTAGTTTCGTGTCATTCGCCGCGTGTTACTATCGTCGGTACTGGTAAAGTTGGCATTGCCCTAGCCCAACGCATTGCAGAAAAAAACCTGGCAGATGTGGTGTTGTTGGATATTGTTGAAGGAATGCCTCAAGGATTAGCGCTGGATTTGATGCAGGCAAGGGGAATGGAACTCCACAATCGCAAGATTATTGGCACAAACAATTATGCTGATACATCTGGTTCTGATGTAGTCGTCATTACAGCAGGTTTTCCCCGCAAACCAGGCATGAGTCGGGATGATCTGCTGCTTGTTAATGCCAAAATTGTCGTGGAGTCAGCAAAGCAAGCGATCGCTCATTCTCCTGATGCCATCTATATAGTTGTCACAAATCCCCTAGATGTGATGACTTATTTGGCTTGGCAAGCAACGGAATTACCAAGCGATCACATTATGGGTATGGCTGGCATCTTAGACTCCGCTCGTTTTCAAACCTTTATTGCTATGGAATTGGGCGTTTGTCCTACCGATGTCAACGCGATGGTATTGGGTAGCCACGGTGATTTGATGGTGCCTTTGCCACGTTATTCTACTGTCAACGGTATTCCAATTACAGAATTGCTTGATAAATCTACAATTAACCGTTTGGTAGAACGAACCCGTAATGGTGGGGCTGAAATTGTCGGACTAATGCAGACAGGTGGAGCTTTTTTTGCCCCCGCTTCTTCTATATGTGTAATGGTGGAAGCAATTTTGCTCAATCAATCACGCTTGTTACCAGTCTCGGCTTATCTCCAAGGTGAATACGGTTTAAAGAATATTTTTATCGGCGTTCCCTGTCGTTTGGGATGCAGTGGCATAGAGAGTGTACTGGAATTGAACCTCACGGATTTAGAAATGAATGAATTACGTGTTTCTGCACAAGCAATGCGTAAAACTATTGACAACTTCATCTAGATTTTTATCACGCTTGTACAAAAATAAAAGGCAGTAGATTTGATGACTACTGCCTTCTCTGCTATTGTTCCGCCTAAAAAAATATATGTGTATTTTTTGATACACACACAATTACTCTTTTAAGGCAATCAGCCGTAGTTCTGATCTGCCGGATCACCGTATGGATCTTCGCTGGCTGGACGGATATCGCCATATCCTTGGTCTGCCGGGTCACCGTATGGATCTTCGCTTGCTGGGCGAACATTACCATATCCTTGGTCTGCTGGGTCACCATATGGATCTTCGCTTGCTGGGCGAACATCGCCATACTGTCCATACCCACCAGGGTTGCCGTACCCTTGCTCTCCAGGATCACCGTATGGGTCTTCACTTGCTGGGCGGACTCGGCGATCGCCATACTCAGCCTCTTCATCGACGCGATCTTCGTCCCGTCCGCCGAGCATATTCCTTAAAAAATCTCCTACCATGATTCAATCTCCTTATTATGTTCTTGCTGAACTTTACTGTTTTCTTTTTTTATTTTGGGTTGGCACTCTCAGTTGAGAGTTAGTGTCATCCTTCCAATAACTCTCTTGGCATTACTCAAGGAAAAAATTTACGCAAAAACAGAGTGTATTAAACTTCAGGCATCGTTCAGCAGCTTAACTGAAGCTAAAAACTAGATTTCTTATCTAATATGGACCTCCTGAGGGAGCGACATCTCTTAAAGTACGACCGCTAGAACTCCCGTTGTATCCTTGGAAACCTTGATACTGTTGCGCTTCCGACTGAGGAACTTGAATTCCTCCTTGTGGAGGTGATACCCAAACAGGCTTACCATTTGAGTCGCGGTAATAGACACGTCCGTTCTTAGAAAGATAGTACTTACCCTGCGATCCCTCTTTTTTTGCATTCTGATGCTGTCTATAGAGGTAGTAAAGTGCAGCGGCTCCCACCAATGTAATCCCCACTTTCTGACCCGTACTCAACCCCTTTTTAGCTTGAGGTTGATCTGCAGTGCTGACATTTCTACCAGAGGCATTGTCAACAGGTGGCGGTGCAGCAGTGCGAGAACCTCCACCGCAGCCATTGAGCAGTGGAACTGTTAACAATGCCGAAAGGAAGACCGCTAGCGGAAACGAAACTCTCTTAGTTTTTGGATATATCGTGTTCATGATTTTCCTCATCACCCTGCCTTTGCTGAAAACCGTGCTGTTGTAAAAAGTGTTTGAATTCTTAGGCTTGACAGAATTCTTAGTAGTCGTTGGCAACAGCTTAGCTACACCTTAACTATCTAATATATATAGTTTTCCCAATTTTTCATCCTGCCTTTGAGAGAAATCGCATTCATCCAAAGGAAATATAGCAATTCGCTCAAGAATTGTCACATAATTCACCATTCAGGCTATTGCCCAACCCCCAAGCCATCTTTGAGACTACAGTTCAGTTGCAGCTTTCCTCAAACTTTCACCAATGATTTAAGTAGGTCAGTACAAATAAATTGATGTTTGTAGTTGCGCTGACCTCGCCTTATATATCAGCGCTCTCACAACTACGAACCTTTACATAAATTTATATAGTTTGATTTTTCTCTGTCGATTTACTTATTTATCAATGCGGCTCAGTTAGGGCTGCTCGTCGGAAATTACTTACTGTGTAAAGACGCACTGCTTGAAGCCTCTATACATGGGTTAGGGGTAGATAATTTGTCTTAACTGAACCGTACTGATTTATGTATTGGATTGATGCTAAGTAAATAAAATCTGAGAACGCTTGTATTAATTTATCTACGAATATATTTTGTATAAAATTTTCAGCCAATACAAAGAAGGCGTTATGCTCGTAATGGTAAGTAAATACAAAGCGATTTATATGGTGTCAAAAAATACTGTACACACTACAGAAGCTCAAGCAACAACTCGTCTGCTTCTGGCTCTATGGGATTTGGGAGGAACAAAGCAAGAAGTAAAGAAAGGTGAACTCACCAAAAGAATCGTATCCAAAGGCAAAAAGATAGCAGATTACCGGGACATCTTTGACACATTAGCGAAAAAAAGAGCGATCTCTATCTCTAACAAAGGCTACTCTCTCGAATCACCTACCGGGGTAGAGATATTGAGTGAGGGTTTGAAAAGTCCTGATCTTAGGTTTGACGGGACTATTGTTGGCACTTGGGTAGCAAATGCTCTACTGAAATGGATTAGCGATCAAGATGGTGAGCTTAATGGTACAAAGATACTATCTAAAGGGGTAAAGAGCGCGATCGCATCTTACGACGAGTTTAAAGAAATCGCATTAGAAGTTTACGACCAGCTTAACCTTGACTATAACCTGAATGATTTAGTGCCGATTTATAGGATTAGAAGGGAAGTGGGTGATCGTATCAGTCGTGAACATTTCAACAAGTGGCTGCTAGAAATGCAGGAAAAGGACTTTTTGCAACTAATTGCGGGAGAAATGGCTGACATGAGTTCTGATAAACGAGAAGACTCAATCACCATTCCTGGAGCCGGATTACGCTCTTACGCCAAACGCTTAAGTTAGTCAGATTGCTCCGAAACCCTTTGTAGTTTCTCACACTATATATACCGAGTCATTATGACAAATTTCCTTGTCTCTCCCATAGAAGCCCTCAACGCGGCAATCCAAAGTCACAATCCATTTACTAATACTGGCATTGTCAAAGAACAGGATGTATGGGGGAAGAAATTCCCTGACATACCTACTCTTAATGCTCACGCTTCTGATGCAGTTTTTCAAGCAATTGATCTAGTGCGAACCAGTCAATCTAGTCAAGATAAGGTGACTTCAATTGCCATAACTGCACAACAAGGAGTTGGTAAAACCCATCTTCTCAGTCGTATTCGACATCGACTGGAACGCGAGGGCGGTGCTTTATTCATTTATGCAGGTGTCAATAATTATACAGACTTAAATCTGGTCAAGTACCAATTCCAGCAAACCTTGGCAGACAGTTTGAGCAAAACTGGTAGTCAACAAGCTATGCAGTGGCAAGAAGTAGCGACGGTGATGGCAAACGAAGCTGGAAGCGGAAATCCTCAGACTCCAACAGAGCTAGTCAAAAAATTTGACCAAGCCTATGCGAAGAGTTTGGCTCAGAACAAAAATTTAATGAATGCCCTGCAAAAACAAGTTCTCAAAAAGAAACAAAATGCTGATCCCTATATTGTCCGGGCAATTTTGTGGACGCTTTCAGAAACTCAGGCACCTTTTGCCATCAAATGGTTGTCTGGCGAGGAGCTGGCTCAGTCTAATGCTGATGCTCTGGGATTACCCAATCTTAGCAAGACTAGTCAAGATAGAGAAGCCGAAGCCCTGAAAAATATTCAGCAAATATTGAATTTAGTGAGTTCTTCCAACCCAGTCGTCATTTGTTTTGACGAGATAGATGTCAAGAACAACGCGAATGATGATGGGTTGCCAACAGAACTGGTAATTGCTGATTTAGTCAAGCGTCTGCACGATACCCTCGAATACTCGGAACTCAGTCGAGGGGTTGTGATTATCACAGTTATGCTGCCTGTCACATGGACACTCAAGGTAAATGAAATGCCAGGTGGTACGCGAGATAGAGTTTCAAAATATACGCACAGAAAACCGATAGATTTAAATTATATTGATAGTGATTCTTTGATTGAATTAGTGACCCTTTGGCTAAGAGAATTTTACGAGGTAAGGAATTTAGTACCGCCTCATCCGCTTTACCCATTTGAAGAAAGTCAACTGAGAGAATATGGTAAAGTTAGACCAACTGTAAGGGAAGCTTTGAAATGGTGTGCAGAGAACTTTAAGGTTTATGAAGAGCTACTACCCTCCGATCCACTTGAGCGGTTTGAACTAGCCTTGAAAAAGGAAAGGGAGTCAGATATCGGAGATTATATGGAGGACAATTCCCTAATTGCTGACACCCTGCGTTTTGGTTTTGAGACATTGAAAGGGGAAATATTAGAAGGCGAAACTTCCACAGGTGAGAAGTTGAACGGAGTAACAATTGAAGATGTTACTGAAGTTGAGCCAAAATCCACCAATCAAGGGTGGATTAACTTCAAGGTGATTGGCAAGGAACAAGGTAAGGTTTTCAAAATAGGTGTTGCCGTTCTTCAGAATGCACATGGAAAAGCAGTAGGCGCAGGAATGTGGCGTTTGATTGAATACGATAAATTTGATATAACAAGAGGATGTCTAGTCCGGTCAAAAGAAAAAAAGATTCGTAAACAGTGGGATTCCTACCAATTTCTCAATAAACTTGTAAACCAACTAGGTGGAGAATGGGTAGATTTAAAAGTAGAAGAAATCAGACCAATCATCGATCTTTACTCTGTTTATCGGAAGCGGGATAGCTATCAGCTAACCGAGGAGCAAATCCTTGAATTATTGAAGCAATTAACTATTAAAAATAATTTATTGCTAGAAATATTAAGTAATCCTTCTGGTGAAATTAATGAAGACAGTATAGAAGATGACTCTCAACTTGTAGAAGACTTCCTGAAATCGTCTAATTTAAATGATACAGATGACACAGATGATTTGGATGATTTGTTTAATTAAACATGAGCGAATCAGTTTTAATTTACAATGCCCTTTGTCTACCAGCTCCTGAAGTTGAAGCATTAATTCAAGGGCGAATGGTTACAACCCTACCTAGGAAATGGATTAATCCAGGGCAGAAATTTGCTCTTTATGCAGCAAATGTATTAACTAACTCATTAGTTCCTGAGCATCTTTACCGCTCAAGCTTTTTGCCCATTGCTCAAACAGTTCTTGCTAACTTGAGTTCTGAAACCGCTTTGATTAAAGCTTGGGCTACGTGCGAACTTTGTCAAATACTGGATGCTTCCGAACCACTAGAGGCTTTGTCAGGGTTAACCGTTTGGACAACACAAGGATTACAACAAATACTCAGTAAACGCACTTATACTTATCTGGCTTACTTGCGAGTATACATACTACCTCAATCTACTGAAATATCAGCCTCTAATCAAGAGCGTCATTCTATACCGTTGCCGCAGCAACTCAAGGTTTTTCAAGCAAATCCTGTATTAAGCGATCGCATCTTTAATCTCCGCAAACACCAACTAGAAACACGCCAACCACCACTACATCCAGAATTAGAAGAATTGCAGAGTGCGATCGCTTCCCTTGCAACTACTCACCCATCTGCCAAAGAATTAGATCGGGATATCAAAGTATTTTTAGGTTGGAGCAGCGAGCAACTTTTGGAGCAACCCGATCCAGATTTAGCTTGGATTGATAAAATTGCAGCTTTAGGCGATCGCAGCATACAAGAAGATCAGGGGAAAAGTAATTATCAAGCTGGGACAGATTTTGAGAACATAGTGCGTCAAAGCTTAGAGTTTCTGGGATTTACTGTTGATTATTGCCATAAAGGTGGAGCGGGAGGTTTAGATTTATTATGCTTAAAACCCTACCCCTTGTTTGGTGAATGTAAGGCAGGTAAAAAAATTCCAAATTCAACTGTAGTACAATTATTGAATTTGGGAACGCTAAGACGCTCCGACCTTTTCAATCAAGGTACTAAATTAATAATTGGTCCTGGCGAACTGACAGAGCAACTCAAA
Source organism: Rhizonema sp. PD38 (assembly GCA_029379285.1). Taxonomy (GTDB): domain Bacteria; phylum Cyanobacteriota; class Cyanobacteriia; order Cyanobacteriales; family Nostocaceae; genus Rhizonema. Next base: position 10,190 of record JAQYWP010000039.1, on the reverse strand, counting down.
AACGCCGCACAACAACATGGTATGGCTATTATCAATCCGAAAACATTAGAGAATCTGGTCAAATTACAAAGTATTTATCGCAACTCAATAGATTTATTTAAGCTAAAAGAATACTTAAAAGCGGGTCAATCTGACGAGGAAATAGAGAAATACATTGAGCAAATGTATAGAGAGATTAGACTGCGATCGCAAATTGTTCAAGCAGTTCAAGAACTCTCAGAGCAAGATAACGGAAGTTCAGGAATTACCCACCAGTATTTCACAGTTACAGAAATTCGTACTCATTACAATGCTACTCATAAAGATAAGTTAATCGATCACGTAGTTCAGAATCTACTAGTGGAGCTTTCCTCCCCGTTAACAGGATACTTGGGACGAGAAGATGGAAAGAGCGATCGCTTTTACTTTCTCCGCGACTTACCAATTACTGGAACTTAACCCGGATTCCTCTTCTTTCCTCTCGTACCTCCACGTTCTCTACGTCTTCTGGAGCGAGACGCTGCTTTGTTCGTCAAGAGACGTGGCGTCAGCCAAGGTGGTTCGTTTTAAAGCAGACGGTGTATTGTATTCATCCCAGCAAGGCGTTTGGTTAGTTCTTCTGGTGGTAAAGTCCGTTCTGGAAATATTCTGCCACGACGACGTACAGGTTTTTGTGGTATTGCTTCAGTCATATTATTATTCTTGCCTGTTAATGCAGTTTTAATAATAGAAAGTTCGTTTAACTTGTTGCATTAAATATTATTTACCCTAATGTCACGATTCCAGCCTGATAATTCACTACCAACGGTAGAACTTTTAGCCACTCTGAACCCAGTAACACTTCTGTAATTTCATTCCCGGCAAAAACAGGAATTTCATACTCAATTTCATCCAAAAGTATCTTGCCTAGATAAACCTCAAAATATGCTTTTCCCTGTGCAGTCCGTAGTTCGTTACGACGTACATAAACCCAATCAAGACCATCTAAATCTTGTTTATTAATGGCTAAAAAGCCTGTGAAACCAGTATCTAACATGGCATCTACAGGCAGATTTAATCCATCAGCAGTAATCAATTCCATTTCAAAAAATAGCTGTCCCCTACTGCCAAACTGACCATGAATCATATTGTGCCAGTGGCTCCAGTCTCATTAATACCAAACATATGGTGAATAACATTCGGGTGCTTCTGACGTGCTTCAAGACTTGCTACCTCTTCATCTACGTCAATGAAATAATCGCCACTGTCGGGTTCAATAGCAATATACCAGCCATAGTATTTGTCGATAAGTTCAGGCAGTAGTCTGTCAAAAATTGCTCGACAACGCTGACTAAATGCTTCTCCTTCAGCTTTGCGTCTGGCTAGTTCTTCTGATGATATATTAATTTCTGGAAATATTCTGCCGCGACGAGGTGCGGGTTTTTGCGGTATAGCTTCAGTCATATTATTTACTTCACCTATTAATATTAATGCTATCTTAACTCTCTTCTTAAATTTTACATATAACAGTACCTTGCTTAAATATATTTCCAACATGATTTCTCCCTATACTGTTATCTCACTTTTTAAAGAAACAGCTATTTCTCTGGCTTAGGATTAATCCATTGAGTTATGCTTGTAAGAACAAGTAAATTGGTTTGTATGACAATGAATACAAGTAAAATGAAAGTGGATTTACCTCTCGGATTATCTGAAGATGAAGCAAAGCTACTCCTTGCAATTAAACTTTACGAAGTTGGAAAAGTTTCGCTTGGACAAGCTGCGAAAATAGCTGGGTTCTCCAAACGTACCTTTATAGAAATATTAGGTCGGTATAAAGTCCCTATTTTCGCTTATTCGCCTGAAGAATTACGGCAAGAAGTGGGTCTATGATTTATTAATTATCCTATTCAAACAATAACTGTCCCTTACTACCAAATTTACCCTGCATCATATAGTGCCAGTAGTCCCAGTCTCATTCAGGCAAAACATACAGTGGACAGCATTCGGGTGTTTTTGACGTGCTTTAAGGCTTGCGACTTCTTTATCGACATCAATGAAGTAATCGCCACTATCTGGCTCTACAGCAATATACCAGGCATAGTGTTCCTCGCGGTACTAGTGTGTTAGCCTCGTAAAAAAGACTGTAGAGGAAAATAGGATGAATACTGATTTGTTAAAATCTACAGCCAGTAACTTACCTACGTTAACTTACTCTGTATTGGTTGAAGCCGAAAAAGATGAGGGATATAAGGCAACAGTGTTGGGTTTACCAGACTGCAATGCTAATGGTGTTACACGAGAAGAAGCATTAATAAATTTACGTCAGCTTTTAACTACGCGCTTACTAAATTCTGAAATAGTTTCTCTGGAAATAGATAATCCCAACTTCGAGCATCCTTGGATGAAGTTTGCTGGGATGTTTAAAGATGATCCCCAATTTGATGAAATGCAGGAGGATATAAAAGCTCTTCGCCGTGAACGAGATCTAGAAATGGAGGAGTATTATCGGCAATTGGATACTGAGGATAAAACTAAGTGAGTCTTTGGGTTCTTGATACAGATCACGTCTCATTTTTTCAACAGGGACATTCATTAGTAGGGCAACGAATTAATGCAGTCAACCCTGAAGAGATTGCCACAACAATAATTACAGTCGAAGAACAACTGTATGGACGACTTAATCTTATCAGGAGGGCTAACTCTAAAGAATTGCTTGTATTAACTTATACAAGACTGGCTGCTACATTGAACTACTTCAGAAGCATCAACTTACTTGATTTCGACCAGAATGCTAGCACTTATTATGCATAATTGGTTGGTCAAAAAATCCGTATTGGCACGCAAGATTTACGAATTGCTGCTATCGTACTTTCCCGCAATGGGATCTTGGTTACATGCAATCAGCGTGATTTTGCAAGGGTTCCTAGTTTGGTGTTTGAATGGATAATATGATGAAAGGATGCGATCGCCTTTAAGTGGATGTACTATCAACTCTTTATTTTCGGCAAAGGTATTGTTAGATCTCATAGAATCATGATAGCATTCTTACTCCCGAACCAGTGTAAGATTACTTATCATCTATACTTCTTTCTTCTTGGCTTTCTTGGCTTTCTTGGCGTCTTGGCGGTTCATTAAATTAGATATTCTTCGGACTGGAAGGCAGTAAATGAAGTAAAGTTTCAAATTATTGAGAAAAAGCAGGGACAATACTCCTCACCTTACGAAGTGACAACTTCACACACTAATCAAAGGGTCAAAGGAGCATATGATTGGTTTAAGCTAAATAGCATATGTTGGCATCGCGTCAAAGTCTTCTATCTGGTTTGTTATTTCCAGTTGCTTCAATGCCAATCTTGCTGCTTCCAAATCATAAGGAAACGGTCGTTCACGGGTTACATAATCACGTTTTTGGGGTGGTTTGTGACGCAAGGCAGCATTCACTAAAACGCATGGTTTTGAACTCAGATTAATTGCTCCGTGTAAGACTCCTGGTGGAATTATTAGGACGATAGGATGGTCTTCACTTAACGGAATATACTTATATTGCTTATTAATTAAAGTGACGATGACAAGTTGCCCTTTAACTACTAGTAATTGATCGGTATGTGTTTTGTGAACAAATAAATTATCGACTGTATTTGGAGGTACTTGTACCAGTATTGTTTCATTACTGGCTTGAGCAGTGAAGAACTCAACCATCCCTCCTTTACTAGATTCCAAGTGACGGATTTCAATTCCCCTGACTTTACTCATAACAAGAACCTAAAAGAGCATCATAAAATTAAGGCTTCACCTTTAATCTTAGATGCTCAGACATAAAAAATTGTTGCTTGTGCAACAAAAGTAACCACTTTGTGGTATAGAAAGTATACAAATTTTTAGTACTTAAGCAATCAGCCAAAAGCCGATCGCTTAGCTGGCAGAAATCGTCAGACTACTCGGTTCCCCAAAATTACCTTGCACCACAATACCCCGCTGATTGATGTGCAGGTGCCGTACAATCTTGTAGATAGCTTCAATTTGGTCTGATGCACCTACTTTTTGGGCGATCGCCTCTAAAGAGAGAGCAATTTTTTCTTTTTGCAAAACTTCGACGACTCGTTTTTGCAAGTCAATAATCACAGCAGCAGCTTTTTTGCCCGCTTCTACACCTGGCTGATGGTAAGCATTGATATTCACCAAATTGCCGTAAAAACCGACAGTGCGATCATACAAAGCAATTAATGCTCCGACTGTTCGCGGATTGACTTGAGGAATAGTCACTGTCACTGAATCACGCTGCTTTTCATAAAGCGCTTGTCGAGTGCCTTGGATAAAACCTGAGAGATAATCACCTGATGTAATTCCGGGTTCTATTTCGGGTGATGAAGTTTTTCTGTCTTCTAAAACTTCGATAAATGTGACAAAGAAATTTGCCACACCATCACGCAACTGCTGGACGTAAGCATGTTGATCTGTTGAACCTTTATTCCCGTAAACAGCAATACCTTGATGGACGACATTTCCATCCAAGTCTTTCTCCTTACCCAACGATTCCATCACTAATTGTTGCAAATAGCGACTGAATAAAAGCAAACTGTCTTTATAGGGTAGGACAACCATGTCTTTTTCACCCTTGCCATTACCAGCAAAATACCAAGATAAAGCAAGTAGTGCCGCTGGGTTCTTTTTCAGATCAGCCACGCGGGTAGCCTCATCCATCTCTTTTGCACCTTCTAGCATGGCGCGGATATCAATGCCTTGTAATGCCGCAGGAACAAGTCCTACAGGAGACATTTCTGATGTACGCCCTCCTACCCAGTCGTACATGGGAAACCTTGCTAACCAGTTTTCAGATTTTGCAAGTTCGTCGAGTTGACTACCTGGCATGGTAATCGCGATCGCATAATTGGCAAAGTCCAAATTTTGTCCGGCATAGACTTTTTTCACTTCAATCATGCCGTTACGGGGTTCTGGCGTTCCTCCAGACTTAGAGATGATGATCACCACAGTGCTCGCTAGGCGGTTGCGTAGTTGAGTCATAATGCGATCAATGCCTGCTGGATCGCTGTTGTCGATAAAGTGTATTGCCAAGTTGGGAAAATCAGGGGCTAATGCTTCAGCCACAAATTCCGGCCCTAGAGCAGAACCACCAATGCCAATCGAGATAACATCGGTGAAGCGAGGTGCTTTAGGAGGGTGAATTGCACCAGTATGGATTTTCTCAGCAAAGACTTCAATTTGCTCTATGGTCTTGATAATATCTTCTTCGAGTTCTGGCGTTGGAGCTAATTTTGGATTTCGCAGCCAGTAATGTCCAACCATGCGATTTTCGTCCGGATTGGCGATCGCACCCTTCTCAAGTTCTGCCATATCCGCAAAAGCTTTATCGAACTTCGGCTGCAATTCCTTGATCAAGGCATCATCAAACCGCATCCGGCTTACATCTAAGTAAAATCCCAATCCTTCTTGGAAATATAACCATTTCTGGTATCTCTGCCAAAGTTCCGTAGCATTCATGGGGAAATCTCACGTAAAGTGTTTTTCAAAAACAAGTTTAATGTAAGGTTTTAGCGATCCATTGTCACCCTTATACAGTCTTAAGTGTTGGCTTAACTGTTCACCCTACACATCTAGCATTGGTATGAATAACTCAAAATTGACGTGGACAGAGGAGGGAGCCCAGAAGGTAAGGGGAGAAAGGGTTTCGTCCTTGCCTCCTGTAGGGGCAGGTTTTACTAGATGTTGCGTTCATTAACCAGTTCTCTCTCATTCAACCCGCCCTTCCCCGTATTTTTGCTATCTTTCCAAAAAAGAAATTCTCAGAAATCAAAAATTTCTCCCCGGTTGCTGAAGCTTACTACAAGAGGCTTTGAACGGATTTTCTTGTCTATTTTTAAGCTAATTTTGTACCTGTGTTCTCACCCACGAGGGGTTACATCCCCCTAGCAGATAGGGATTTGAGTCGATTTTAATGGACTTAGTGGTATTAATCCGGAACTAACACTTCCAGATGGTAAAGGGAAATTAATTGATAATGCTGTAAAAGACCCGCTTTATCTGAAGTTACTCACTAGTAGATAAAATTCGTAGCTTTACGCAACGAACACCATAGTCCCAAGTATTCACAACTCGGGGCTATAATTTTCCTTTTTCAAAAAATTTACCACCTGTTCTGGCTAAAGCCACAATTAAAACAAATAACACAAATATGTTCAGAATTAACAAACTTTTAGGGCAAAAATTAATTTTTTTGGCAAACTTTTGGGACAAACACTACAAAATGTCGGGGTTTTCTCAAAAAGTTACCTTGGAAATTTTAAATAGAAGGCTTTTTATAATGCCACACCTCTCAAAACACAAGCTTTGCCAAACATTAGAGATTAAACAATGAACTCCTCCTCGCTGTTAAGACTTCAGGGAGAGCAGATTCAGACAAGCCACCAGCCATCTCCCACACTAAATGCGTCTGTTCTTAACCTTTTGAAGATAGTTGCAGGCGATACAAGTTTAGTATCAGACTTGAGCCAAATTTGGGTCATGCGCGAGTTTCAACTGGGTGACGAACTGACAAGCTATAGTCTGGATAAGCAAACTGAAGATAACAGCAAAGTTCTTTACTTAATTTGTGAGGGGCGAGTGCGACTGCTGGGGTTTAACGTCATCGGACGAGAAGTCTCAACTCAATTGCTTGTGGCACAGCAAACCTTTGGAGCTGATGACTTATTTTGTAATCAAGCTTTACCTTACCGGGCAATCGCAGCTAGTGCTGGTTTGGTTGCACAAGTTCCCGTTTCTCATCTGATGCCTTGGTTGCAACGTATACGCAACATGTCAGATTATTTACAGAAGATGGCTTGCGATCGCCAAACACTTATCTTCTTCAAGACGGTAACTGAGTTACGTTCACTTCAAAGCCACCGTCTGCGACAGCTGTTACCTTACTTAGGGCAAATTAAGCTCGGTGCAGGCTTATCTCTAATGGAAACAACGCCTCCTGGTGAAGGACGATATTGGTTAGCAACTGGAAATATCGAAAGCTTATCTACAGAAACTCGTTCGCCGCTTGTAGGAGGAAGCTGGGGTTACCCGGATCTCACACTACCTGCTTGGTCGGCTCAAACTGATATCTTAGTATACCGCCTACCTATAGAATACTGGGAATTAGCAACGGCGATCGCACCGGACATTTCCCAAAAATCTCACCCAGTCAGAGACGAAGAGATTGTTTCTGTTCACAAGCAGCAAACACCTCGCAAAACTCTCAGCTTGATTAAACTACCACCCCGCCAACCATGCCCAGAATCACAACAGGCTGCAATCCTAGAAAACTCCTTACCGCCAGCGAGTTTGGATGCGGAGGTGGAGTTTCCCCAACTCAGTCAAAAGTATTGGTCAAAAGCTTCGTTATGGCGACGAATACCTTTTATCCAACAACAAAGTTCATCAGATTGTGGTGCGGCTTGTTTAGCAATGGTGAGTCTGTACTGGGGCAAACGCTTTAGCCTTAATACTTTACGAAACTTAGCGCTGACAGATCGCATGGGTGCATCTCTTCCGGCTTTAGCAGATGCGGCCGAAACAATAGGATATCGCGTTTTACCAGTACGGGCTTCTTTAAGTAAGTTGGAGTTGCATCATCCTTGGATCGCCCACTGGCAAGGAATTCACTACGTGGTTGTCTGGCAAGTTAAAGGTGATCGCGTGTTAATTTCCGATCCGGCTGTTGGCAGGCGATCGCTTTCTCGTCAAGAATTTGAAGCAAATTGGACGGGATATGCTCTGCTTTTATCTCCCACCGAACGCTTCAGTGCCTACAAGAGCGAAAAAATTTCACGTAGTCAAATTTGGCATACATTTTGGCATCACCGTTACCCAATAGGGCAAATTATTGTCGCCTCTGTGCTATTACAAGTTTTTGGGCTGGCGACTCCCTTGATTACCCAAATTGTTCTCGACCACGTGATGCCATACAAAAGCTTAGCTACCCTGAATGTCTTTGCTTTTGGCTTCCTGATCTTCGGTATGTGGCACATTATCTTGACAGCCGTGCGCCAACACCTGCTGGACTATTTTTCCAACCGCATGGATCTTACCTTGATTAGCGGTTTTATTAGCCATACATTGAGGTTGCCATTACAGTTTTTCGCATCGCGCCAAGTCGGAGATATTGTCAACCGCGTTCAAGAAAACCGTAAAATCCAATTGTTTATTACTCGTAAAGCTGTAGGTACCTCTTTAGACGCCATCATGTCGGTTGTCTACTTGGGGTTGATGGCTCATTACAATTTACAACTTACTTTCCTCATGGTGGGTTTAATTCTACCGATTGTGACTTTGACATTGGTGACTAGTCCATTTCTTAAAGGAGTGTCACGAGAAATCTTTAAGAAATCGGCAGAGCAAAACTCTTCAATAGTAGAGATGATCACTGGTGTTGTTACAGTAAAAACCGCAGCCGCCGAACGAAGAGTGCGTTGGCGTTGGGAACATCGCTTCCAGAAGATGGTAAAGGCGCGGTTTCGAGGTCAGAAACTGGCTAATAATTTACATCTAGCAAGTAGCTTGATTAATCACCTTGGTAGCACCACTGTGTTGTGGTACGGGGCAACTTTGGTGATTCGAGGGGAGATGTCTATTGGTGAATTTGTCGCTTTTAATTTACTGATTGGCAACGTTATCAACCCAGTTTTAGCATTAGTGGGGTTGTGGGATGAGTTTCAAGAAATATTAATTTCGATAGAACGGCTTGACGATGTCTTAACTGCCCAGCCAGAAGAAAATCCTCAAAAACAGCTACAGACTTTACCTCCGATTCATGGTGAAGTCTATTTTGAGAATGTCTCTTTCCGTTATAACCAAAATGAACAGCGCAACAGCCTGCAAAATATTTCTTTTAAGGTGAAAGCAGGACAGACTGTTGGGATTGTGGGTAAGAGTGGTTCGGGTAAAAGTACTTTAATGAATTTACTTGCGGGTTTGTATCGTCCGCAAACTGGACGCATTTTGATTGATGGATACGATACGGCTGATGTTTCTTCCCAGTCGCTACGATGTCAGTTGGGTATTGTCCCGCAAGAATGTTTTCTGTTTTCAGGAAGTGTTTTAGAAAACATCACGTTCTACAACTCAGAATATACCCAAGAACAAGCGATCGCTGCTGCCAAACTCGCCGACGCACACGACTTTATCCAGGCGCTGCCCTTAGGATATAACACCCAGGTAGGAGAAAGAGGAATGATGCTTTCGGGTGGACAACGGCAAAGAATAGCGATCGCACGAGCACTTATTAAAAATCCACAAATTTTGATCTTGGATGAAGCCACGAGTTCTCTTGATGCTGAGTGCGAAAATAGATTTCAGCAAAATATAGCTCGATTCAGTCGCATCATTGCTACTCCTGATCAAACTCGTACTACCTTTATCATTACCCATCGTCTCTCCACCGTGGCAAATGCGGACTACATAATTGTTTTAGATCGAGGTATCCTCGTTGAACAAGGTAGCCATGATGAATTAATGACAACTAGTGGTCTATATTCTCATTTAGTCGAGCAGCAATTACATTTATAAAGACAGGGAATCGGGAGTGGGGAGGAATTATTGCACCCTATAAGCCAGTCAGAACGGGTTGGGCTAATAGAGCGCGAAAAATCCGGCAACATCGTTGGCTCTAAACCAGTGTTCTGAGTAATAAGGCTGCCAGATTTTTCAGTATGAAAGGTGAAACGTGAGTTTTTCCCTCAGCAGGATAAGAGCGTTGAGAGAAGTCTCAATTGACTTCCGCGCGATCATAACTTCACCTCTGTGTCGCGTGTCTTCCGCTAGTGGCGTCTTTGGGGAGGCTAAAACTCCTAATTAAACGAGTCGCGACAATAGGCAGTACTTCGTTCAGTTGAAAATTGCTATATCATAACAACTTCTCCCTGTATCTCCGCGTCAGTCTTAGTAATAAGTCTTTAACAGAACATGATATGAACATCTAATTTGAGTGTTTTTTTGTCTAGCTGATGCCACTTGCATATGTTACTAATCTTGTACTAATAAACTGTTTTTAAAGATACAGTTTTATAAACATACCTACTAAATTTTCTGCTAAGTTAATAACATTTTTTTTAAATTACAATAGCCGTGAACCTTAAAATCTATGACATACAGAACTTTTCATTTATTTAAACACAGTCAGATAGCTAGCTACTGATTGTAAAAAAAGTACTATGAAAATCAAGTAATTTATATTGTCTAAATAC
>JAQYWP010000432.1 GCA_029379285.1 Rhizonema sp. PD38 | reverse complement strand
ATACATGAATGTAGGGGCTTGGGGAGCTTCCACGAATAAATACGTTCGCATCCGACCAGATTGCAGGGATACAGGGGACAACAATTTCCCTTGTTTTTTTTCCCTCTTGAAAGTTGCCTCCTGCCCCCTGCTTGATTTTGTCAGGATAATTGTCTGCGTAGCAAGTCATGAATGATGGTTTAAAGCTATAAAGCTGTTGATGTGCCAGAATGGACGTTCTCCAAAAATTTAGTGAGACTAAACAGTGAGCAGTCAGCTAACAGCTGAAGTGCCGATGTCCTTTACCCATGTATTGCGTTTGAATGCAACTTGGTATAAGAATTGCAAAACAAAACCATTTACACAGTGTATGCGCTCGCACTATCAGATAAGATGTATATGCTCAAAAATATCTAGTCCATTAAAGAGCGGATTATAGCAACTGGTAGAGGAATTTTTTCATGAGCCAAGCGGAAACTTTTGAAAAGGTAAAGAAAATCGTCGTCGAGCAACTAAGTGTTGATGCCGACACGGTTAAGCCACAATCGAATTTTGCCAACGATTTGGGGGCAGATTCTCTCGATACCGTTGAACTGGTTATGGCGTTGGAAGAAGAGTTTGATATCGAAATTCCTGATGAAGCCGCCGAAAAGATTACAACCGTTCAAGAGGCGGCAGATTACATTAACAATAAAGTTGCTGCATCCGCCTAAATGGGGAAAGGGAGTGGGAAATGGAGAGTGGGAAGAGCGTTAGTAAGTCGTAGAAATTTCGACTGATAACTAACAACCGACAACCAAAAATTCCTACTCCTTACTCCCTACTCCTGTACGGGCGGGTTTGAGAGCACGTCTGTTGTATCCAGATGTTATCTATGATTGAACCTGCCCCTACCTACTCCCTACTCTCTAACTAAGTCATGAGTGATTTTATACGTAAACGCGTTGTTGTCACTGGTGTCGGCGCAATTACACCGATTGGTAATACACCAGTTGAATATTGGGAAGGATTGGTAAGCGGGCGCAATGGTATTGGCAAAATTACCTTGTTTGATACGTCACACCATGATTGCTGCATTGCAGGTGAAGTGAAAAACTTCGATCCGCACGATTACATGGAGCGCAAAGAAGCTAAGCGCATGGACAGGTTTGCTCAATTTGGCGTTGCGGCCGCAAAACAGGCTCTTGCGGATGCCAAGTTAGTCATTAACGATTTGAACGCCGAACAAATAGGCGTAATGATTGGTTCTGGTATTGGTGGTCTTAAGGTGTTGGAAGACCAACAAAAAATTTACCTCACCCGTGGTCCTGATCGTTGTAGTCCTTTCATGATACCGATGATGATTGCCAATATGGCAGCTGGATTAACGGCAATTCACACTGGTGCTAAAGGACCAAATTCCTGTTCAGTAACCGCTTGTGCCGCAGGCTCAAACGCCATAGGTGATGCTTTTCGCCTGATTCAAGGGGGATATGCCCAAGCGATGATATGTGGGGGAACGGAGGCAGCAGTGACACCTCTGTCCATAGCCGGATTTGCGGCAGCGAGGGCACTTTCAACTCGCAATGACGATCCGGAACATGCGAGTCGTCCGTTTGATCGCGATCGCGATGGATTTGTCATGGGTGAAGGCGCGGGTATTTTAATCCTCGAAGAACTACAACACGCTCTCAGTCGTGGTGCGAGGATTTATGGGGAAATCGTAGGCTACGGGATGACATGCGATGCTTACCATATGACATCCCCGGCTCCAGGTGGGGATGGAGCCTTTAGAGCTATTCAACTAGCTTTGAAGGATGCCGGACTAACCCCACAACAAGTTACTTACATTAATGCCCACGGCACAAGCACCTCGGCTAACGATTCAACGGAAACCGCAGCAATGAAAAAAGCTTTGGGCGAACATGCATATAAGGTAGCAGTTAGTTCGACCAAATCAATGACAGGTCATCTATTGGGCGGTTCTGGAGGTATTGAAGCCGTCGCCACAGTACTAGCGATCGCTCATAACCGAGTTCCACCCACAATCAATCTGGAAAATCCCGATCCTGAATGTGACTTGGATTATATTCCTAAATTCAGCCGCGAATTAGATGTTCGAGTCGCACTATCAAATTCATTTGGTTTTGGCGGTCATAATGTCACGCTTGCCTTTAAAAAGTACCTCTAAAGTAGGAGATTTGAAATTTTGGATTTAGTTTAAGACAAAGGTAAGCCGACGAATACATCCTTTGAAGAAGGTAGCTATGCTTCTGGCTATCTCATGATTTCTACCACAGCGATCGCCACTATCCCAATTTTTCACAGAACAATTCTGACGAATGAGTTCTCCGTAGTGGACGATTTCTTCAATCAAAGTATGGTAGTCTGTAAGGGTATTCCCTACAGAGTCCGGGACGGGAGAAAGCATAATTCAGTCCCTTTGGCAACTGATAACTGGGGGAATTCTTTATAAAATAATTCAAAATTCAAATCAATTATCCCGAGTTATGCGGCTTGTCCGTCAACAAGTACCAATGGGATGATGGAGATACTGGCTTGGGGAGATCAAAAACAGCACGGCAATAAGGCGAGAAGTTTGGTGAGGAGAACGCAATTGCGGGAAGAACTTCCACACTGTTAACTCGCTCTCAAAACCCACATTGCTTTTTGCCTCCCCAAGTGGAGTCTGGCTCAAAGAGTGCTAACCCGTCGTAAAGAACAAGAGATTATGGTTGTTGCAACCCAAACCCTCGAAGAACTTTGTATCAACTCAATCCGCTTTTTGGCAATTGATGCCGTAGAAAAAGCGAAGTCTGGTCACCCAGGACTACCAATGGGTGCAGCGCCAATGGCGTTTGTTCTGTGGGATAGATTGCTGCGGTTTAACCCGAAAAATCCCAAGTGGTTCAACCGCGATCGCTTTGTCTTGTCTGCTGGTCACGGCTGTATGTTGCAGTATGCTCTACTCTACTTGAGTGGTTACGATAGCGTGACAATAGAGGACATCAAGCAGTTCCGCCAGTGGGGTTCTAAAACCCCTGGTCACCCAGAAAACTTTGAAACACCTGGTGTGGAAGTCACTACCGGACCTTTGGGACAGGGAATTGCCAATGGCGTCGGTTTAGCAATGGCAGAAGCACATCTTGCCGCAAAATTCAACAAGCCTGATGCAAAAATTGTTGACCACTACACCTACGTGATTTTAGGTGATGGTTGTAACATGGAAGGCGTTTCCGGAGAAGCCTGTTCCTTAGGGGGACATTTGGGATTAGGCAAGTTAATTGCTCTGTATGACGACAACCACATCTCTATTGATGGTTCAACGGATGTTTCCTTCACTGAAGATGTTTCTAAGCGCTTTGAAGCTTACGGTTGGCACGTACAGCACGTTGAGGATGGCAACACGGATCTAGAAGCAATTCACAAAGCGTTAGAAGCAGCTAAAGCCGTTACCGATAAGCCGAGTTTCATCAAGGTGACAACAATTATTGGCTATGGTTCCCCGAACAAAGCTAACAGCGCTGACGCTCACGGTGCGGCTCTCGGTAAGGATGAAATAAAACTTACTCGCGACAATCTAGGGTGGGAATACCCAGAATTCGAAGTGCCAAAAGATGTACTCAATCACTGGCGTCAAGCTATTGATCGCGGTGCAAATTTAGAAACTGAGTGGAACAAAACCTTCGCCGACTACAAACAGAAGTATCCTGAAGATGCTGCTGTATTTGAGCAATATCTCAGCGGCAAACTACCTACAGACTGGGATAAAGCTCTTCCTAAATACTCCCCGAGTGACAAAGCAATAGCTACTCGTAAAACTTCTGAAGCTACCCTCAATGCTTTAGCTCCAGTTTTACCACAACTCATCGGTGGTTCTGCGGACCTTGCCCACTCTAACAACACCCTGTTGAAAGGATATGGTGACTTCCAAAAAGGACAATACCAAAACCGTAACCTCCGCTTTGGTGTCCGTGAGCATGGTATGGGCGCAATTTGTAACGGTATTGCGCTGCATGGTTCGGGACTGATTCCCTACTGTGCGACCTTCCTCGTGTTCACTGATTACATGCGGGCAGCAATTCGCCTGTCGGCACTCTCCCAAGCTGGAGTCATTTACGTAATGACTCACGACTCAATTGGTTTGGGTGAAGATGGTCCAACTCACCAACCAGTAGAAACCATCGCTTCATTACGGGCAATTCCTAACTTGACAGTGATTCGTCCTGCTGATGGTAACGAAACCTCCGGTGCTTACAAGGTAGCGGTGGAATTCGCTAATCAACATCGCCCCACCTTACTAATTTTCTGTCGGCAAAACCTCCCTCAGTTAGCTGGTTCCTCAATTGAGGGTGTGACGAAGGGTGGTTACATCATCGCTGATAGTGAAGGCACTCCGGACATTATCCTGATTAGTACTGGTAGTGAAGTCTACATGTGTGTAGAAGCTGCTGACAAACTCCGTGCTGAAGGTAAAAACGTTCGTGTCGTCTCCTTACCTTCTTGGGAATTGTTCGATGAGCAACCCGCAGAATACCGCGAGTCTGTATTGCCAAAATCAGTTACCAAGCGCTTAGTTGTGGAAGCAGCTTCTAGCTTCGGTTGGCACCGTTTCATTGGCGCTGAAGGCGCGATGATTAGTGTTGACCGCTTCGGCGTTTCAGCTCCAGGTCCCGTTGCATTGGAGAAGTTTGGCTACACCGTTGACAACATCATAGTTAAGGCGAAAGAACAGCTGGGTTAAATCTCATGTAGGGGCGAACGGCTGTTCGCCCTCACCAACAGTGTGGTTCATTTAAATGAAAACATCTGTAGATCGTAAAATTTCCTAACATTTTTGACCAGAATACTTTTTATTTTGTATGGGGTGGGCAAGTGTCCGCCCTTTTCTATTTGTGCTTGCTGGCTAAAATAACGTGAGTTCGTCGAACTACTCCTTTTCCGCTATCATCGCTCACAACAATGCCCCACACAGAATCCACGATGAAAAATGGGAAATTACCATCAACGCGATCGCGACGTTTACAACAGCCGTGTTTTATTCTAGAAATAAAAAGGAGCAAAATTATGCAAGCTTACAAACTAAATGCAACTATTGATGAATCAGGTCACTTAATTATTGATGAGCCTCTTAATATTGCTCCTGGTAAGGTGGAAATCATTGTTTTGCAGTCAACTGCAACTACTACCGACACTCCCAAACAAACCAAGAAACGGGAATACAAAGTCCAAGCTTTGAAAGACTGGCTCGAAAATGCTCCACCGACACCACCAGATTTTGATCCAGATGAAGCACGATGGGAAGCTTTGAAGGAGAAACATAACCTGTGAAGGTTCTCATAGACACAAAATTTACACTAATAACACTGTCCATTAACTGAGCTTTTGATTCATTTTCTTGAGCCAAATAAAGATTTTTAGATTTTTTTAGCTCCGAAATACCAGCTTGGTAATTAACGTAAAATATAGCGCTTCTTGAGCAGGTACAATTAGATTCAACGTGGCCGGGGTTTCTAAAGGCAGGCAAATATGCGTACCATAATTACACCTGAAAAAATCGAGTTGCCACCAGGCGCGGTGTTAAAACTTTTAGGAGACTGGCAAGATTATCAAGTACTGAGTCAGCAACTTGGCGATCGCGCCTTCCCTCGGATCAAGTATCGACGTGGAGAGATTTTGCTGATGGCACCGCTACCAGAGCATGGAAGAGATGCGAGCTTGCTGGCATTGATAGTAACAGCTCTACTTGATCACTTAAACCGTACATACGACTCATTTACGCCCATCACTATGAGCTTGCCAGAAGTCAGCGGCATTGAGCCTGACTTTTGCTTTTACATTGAAAATTGGAGATCCGTGGTAGGTAAGAACCGTATTGACTGGCAGAATAACCCTCCACCAGATTTAGTGATTGAGGTAGATGTTACTAGTTATACCAATATTAATGACTATCTCCCTTATAAAGTGCCAGAGGTTTGGCTGTTAAAGAATAAGCAGCTATTAGTTTATAGATTACAGGGTGAAAATTACGCAATTACAGAAAGCAGCTATTTTCCTAACGTCAGAGAAATTGTGCGGCAATGCCTCCAAATTGCAAACGAGCAAACAACAAGTGAGGCGATTAGGTGGTTAAGGAACTTTTTACGTGAAAGTTAGCCTGCTCTATAGCGATATCACAGTTTTAATTTCGACATCTTATAGCAATGTTGATTCGGGTTAGAAGATCTCTGTGGTGCATTATTTTTGGAGGCTTGAAGATGAAGAGGAGTGCAAAGTCTCGGCGGATTTTCTGGTCCTTGCCAGTCAATCTCAGTTACAGTTTAACTTTAATGAACCGCCTTGCATTTAGTTTTGAAATTATGGTTATGGAATTTCCTCATCTATTTCAGATTCTTCAGTCGTATTACCTTCAATGGTATTTATGGCTTGCATAACCTGTCGAACCACTTTTGGATGTAAAACTTTTCCTGAATGAAAAGGAATCACAACTCTTAGTTCTTCTTGCCGATAAATTCTATGACTTCCTTTACTTCTAATCTGGGTACAGCCAACATCCAATAGAAGTTTTTCAGCTTCCTTCGCTGTCAGTCTCGGAAGCTTAGGCAACTTGTACCTCCAAAGTCATTGTTAATATTTGCTTGTTAAGAAGTGCCTGTTTTTCTGAATTTGATAAAGTTTCTATGTAAAGTTCAACTGCTTCTTTAATATTTGCTTTTACTTCTTCTAAGGAATCTCCTTGAGATTGACAGCCAAGAAGTTCAGGGCAATAAGCATAATATCCATATTCATCTTTTTCGATAATAACGCTGACTTTATACGGCATATAAATGGTTTCCTTCGATTCCGATCAAAATTATAGTGTTCACATGAAAACTGAACTGTACTCAAATTACCAAAGAAGAATTCAGGAGTCAGGAGCCAGAATTCAGAATAATTCTGTGCGACTGGTGAAGCAGCGCGGTCTTGGGGGTTTCCCCCATGAGCGACTGGTGAACCCGTAGGGTGGATGAATAATGGTCTAAAGCCCCCGAATTTATTCGTGGAGAAATAGAATTGCGAAGCAACTTTACTGAAACCCCTGAATTTATTCATGGGGTTATTCTGACGAATGACT
>JAQYWP010000431.1 GCA_029379285.1 Rhizonema sp. PD38 | reverse complement strand
TCTCTGTACTATCCAGACAGGAATTTTAAATATTAGTCAGAATAAAAGATATTTGATCATAAAAAATAATTTAGAAAACTCAGTAAGTGAATATATTTTAAGCAATAATCAGTGTTATCCAACTAAAGCAAACTTTCAACATAATGAAAGTGTTACCCATGCTATATTCAGTCGTAACGATAAGCTATTAGCTACACTCAGTAAAGACGGAGTTTTGAAACTGTGGAACATTAATTCTAAAATTCCTATTTTTAGGATAAAAAAAGGAAATATAACTAATATTAAATTTAGTTATGATACTCGAATTGTTGCTATGGGTAGCGATAATAATACGATTGAACTTCAGAAGCGTAATGGAACTTTTATCACTACTATCCCAGGAGATAGTTCAATTCTCAGTTTTAGTCACGATAATCAAACTCTTGTTACTAGCAGTACGGACGATTTCTTAAAGCTTTGGAAATTTGGCAGGAAGCAGGAAATTTCTTTAAAAGGAGGCAGCAATCATATCACTAGTATTGACTTCAGTGATGATGGTAAATTGATTGCTGCGGCTAGTGCGGATAATTTTATTAGACTCTGGCACAGTGACGGAACTTTAGTAAAAATATTGCCAACCAATAATGAAAAAGTTCCGAGTATTATCTTCAGCCCAGACAGCCACTTACTTGCGGTTATCAGCAATAATTCAGTAACTCTTTATAAAAGCAATGGTACTCTCATTAAGACTTTACCAAGACGCACTGAAGAAGTTACTAGTATTATCTTCAGCCATAACAGCCAGATGCTTGCTACTATCGGTGATGACAATTTAATAGAACTCTACAAAAGTGATGGGGATCTAATTAAGACTTTAATTGAGCATAGTACTAAAGTAAGTAGTGTCGAATTTAGTCGAGATAATAGTAAGCTCATCTCAGTTAGTCCTGAAAGTGATGAGATAAAAATTTGGCGTAGTAATGATGGCAAACTGCTCAAACCTATTGATAACTACGGCACATTGAGCGCCCATTTTAGTCCTAGTAGTAATTATATTACTTCGCTGAATATAGATAACACTGTAAAATTATGGAGCCTTAATGGAGAATTACTTACAGCCCTCAAAGGTCATAGTTCTAGAATCACACAGGTAAGCTTTAGTTTTGATGAAACAAAGATTGCTACTAGTAGTGATGACAGTACCATAAAGCTTTGGGATGTAAAAAAGCTGTTGGCTCAAAAAGATAACTACGTACCCTTAACTTTAAGGGAACATACTCAAGGAATTAACGATGTCAATTTTAGCCATGATGGTAAGTTAATCGCTTCTGCAAGTGCCGACGCCACTGTGAAACTCTGGCATAGTAGCAACGGCAAATATATTGGAAGTATGCCAAAATTTGCTGATGATATTGGTATTTCTCAAGTAAATTTTAGTACTGATGACAAAATCCTCAGTACTATTGGTGTCAAATCTAATGGAACTGGACGTTGTAACTATATTGTTAAGCTTTGGAGCATTAGACCTAAACTTAAACCAATAAAAATTATTCGTGGTCACGTTAACAAGTCATGTGAAGAGAGTACAAATATAAATTCTTTTATCCGTTTTAATCCTGACACAAAGACAGTTACATTTGTAAGTAAAGATGATATTTTAAAACTTTGGAATATTGAAGGTAAACAACTGGCATCATTGATAGGTCATACTGACTGGGTTAATAGCGTTACATTCAGCCCTGATGGCAAAACTATTGCTTCTTCTAGTGATGACAAAAAGGTCATACTATGGGATTTAAATGGTAAGATGAAAGCGCTAATACCTCACAATGATAAAGTTAATAGTGTCAGTTTTAGTTATAATGGCAAAATCATCGCTTCTGCTAGTAACGACAGAACTGTCAATTTCTGGAACGTTAATGGTGTTATGGTATACAAACCCTTCAATTCTAGTGATAAAGTTACAAGTTTAGTTTTTAGCCCAGATGAAGATAATAAAGATCTGCTTGCTTTTAGTAGTGGTAGTACTCTTACGCTTGAAAATCTTAATGGTAAATCCAGAGAACCTATCAACGAAACTTCAAGCAGTTCTAGCGTTTTGAGCTTTAGTAAGTATGGCAAAGAACTCGCTTTTGGTGATTACGGCAGTAAAGTGAATCTACATCTTCTTGATGGTATTTGGCGCAAAGAAGTCCTCCTCTACCCTATTAGTGCATTCTCCGGTATTCCATTTAGCCCAGATGTTCAGACGATTTCTGTTGCCAACAATGAGGGAACACTATTACTGAATACGGACTTAGATGATTTACTCAATCGTGCCTGTGGTTGGGCGTCTGCTTATCTTAAAAATAATCAGAATGTGCCAGATGGTGACCGGAAAATATGTGACGATATACTTCCTTCTCGTTAGAAGAATACCAATATAAAAAACCGCCAAGACGCCAAGGCAGCCAAGAAAGAAGATCAAGAAGATAAGTAATATTATACAGGGAAGAGAGTAGACTCCTCAGAAATAGTTTATCAATCAGAGTAGCAACTTGGCGATGAGCCAATACGGTTTATAGTTAAGACTATAACGCAACAGCAGAATTACAGTAATTTTCAAGTAAATAGACGACACTCGTAGGAGCGAACAGCCGTTCGCCCCTACCAACAATGTGGTTCATTTATGTAAAAACTGCTGTAAACCCATCCCTACTGTTGTGCTTGTGGCAAAACCAACATTGCATCACCGAAAGAGTAAAAACGATATCGAGATCTTATTGCCTGGTGATATATATTTAACAACCTTTGCCGAGCAATTAAAGCGCTTACCAGCATCAGTAAACTGGAACGCGGTAGGTGAAAATTAGTAATCAAACCATCAACGACTCGCCATTGGTAGCCAGGATAGATAAACAAGTTAGTCTTGCCGCAAAATGGTTGTAAGTCTACCGATTGAGCAGCTGCTTCTAATGCCCGTGCTACAGTTGTACCCACAGCAATAATTCGACCTCCAGATGCCTTGGTGGCACGGATCTTCTCTACTGTTGACGAAGGCACTTCAATCCATTCTTCATGCATTTTGTGGGTACGTAAGTCCTCTACTTCCACTGGGCGAAATGTCCCCACGCCGACATGCAGCGTGATAAAAGCTTGATCAATACCACGATCGCGTAAACGCTTTAGTAATTCTGGGGTAAAATGAAGTCCGGCAGTGGGAGCTGCGATCGCTCCTGGATATTTGGCGTATACCGTCTGATACTGTTCGCTATGGGCATCTGACTCAGTGATGTAAGGAGGTAGAGGCACTTCCCCAAACACGTCTAATAATTGGACTAAAGACATTCCCTCTGGAACATCAAATTGCAACAAACGCCCCCCAGTCTCTACATCTGTTTCTAGAACTGTAGCAGTCAGTGGGGACGTAGGGGCGAACGGTGAGACAGCCCTGCAGGAGGGTTTCCCTCCGTAGGGGACTGCGAACCCGAACGGCTGTTCGCTCCTACTCAGCTGTTCGCTCCTTGCTTCAAAAATAATCTTCGTGCCGATTTTAAAGCGTTTTCCTGGTTTTACTAAAGCTAGCCAACAGTTATGCTGGCGTTCTTCCAAGAGCAGAACTTCGATTTCAGCGCCTGTAGACTTACGACCATACAACCGTGCAGATAATACTCTTGTATTATTCATTATAAGTAAATCCCCTGATTGTAGAATCTCCGGTAAATCACGGAAAATATAATCTAAGGGTGCCGTTTCTTGAACAGAATCAGTAATATTTACTACCATTAATCGAGAGCTATCTCTGGGAACTGCAGGGTTTTGAGCAATGAGATCTGGCGGTAACTCATACTCATAACCAGATAAAGAACTGTCTAATTCGATGTCTTCCTCCTTAGGGTTATAAGTTGCGTTTAATTTGGTTTTTGCTAGTTGCGGCTGCATTTAGATTTAGACTTTCACAAAACAAATTGATTGTAACTTTTCTATGTGATAACTGAACTTCAAGGCTTTACAATTCAATTTCATCCATATACCTTAAGACTGGTATTATTAGGTAATACGCAAAGAACAATGTGAAAATTGGGTAAACCTCCCCATATAAAAACGGGGATTTTTACCCTAGCGGTTACAGTACTTCTTACATCAATAATAGAAATGTAGGATTTGCTTTGATCCAAAGCATTAAGATGGAATACTTGTATTACCTGGCAAATGCCAGTCTAACTTTAAGGGTTGTTCAATTCTTGCACGGTAGACCCCGGATACCTGTTTCTTTCTTCACCGTAATCCATCAGATTGATGGATGGGTGGTGAGGATCAAACTTAAAAATCACATCTCTTACCAAGAAGATCGGGACTTTCGGGCTTTCTTAAATGAGTTAGGAATTAGTTACGAACCGCAAATGCGAGTACAAATGGCATTTTGGAGTTTGGAAGCGGGACAATGTCCTGTTGACGTGATGCGTCGCTATCAAGTGGCTATCGTCTCTCATGGTAGCCCGGAAAAGGAGGAAATTGAGGCTTTCCGACAACAGTTTGTGAGAGGATTAGGCTACTGTCCGGAAACGCTGGCGTAATTGCTGTTAGCTGTTAGGCATAAATTATACAGCGTCAAAAGCAGCCGGAATGTATTCCTGTAATGTTAACAGGTGTCCGGCAACTGAAGAACTAGCTATGGCTTGCTGAGTAAGTGTAACCGCAGCAAGCTCTTTTAATTTTTGCTGACAGCAGACAATAGCAACATCAAATCGGCATGAGTAATCTGCTTTATCAGGATGGTGAGCTAAAAACATTTGAGCTGTACGACAGATTGTTGTTTGCTTTTTTAAAGCGATCGCACTTCTTCCCCCTGCATCCCAATTGCCTGGGCTGCGAGTTTTGACTTCGACAAATGCCAACATGGGAGATGGGGAGGAAGACACAGAGAAATTTTTTATCCCTGTATCCTCTTCCCCCAACTCATCCTTTTGAGCAATAATGTCAATCTCTCCCTGGCGGTAACGCCATCGACGGTATAAAATCCTCCATCCTTGGGATTCTAGCCATTCAGCTACTAGGTTTTCTCCTGCGGTACCTATATCGTGATAATTATATGGAGGATGTGCCATTAGCTAAAAATACAATGAATTCCTGCTTTAACAATCCGGTTTGGGCAAGTATACTCCGTGTATTGCTTTGGGGAGTGATTTGCATCACTGTAACTGTAGGTTTTGTGCCAACAGCTTTGGCACTTGACTATAACAAAGATAGTTTGCTACAGGCTGATTTCTCGGGACGTGACTTAACAGATTCCAGCTTCGCGCATAGTAATCTCCGCTATAGTAACTTCAGCCACGCTAATCTACGCGGTGTCAGCTTCTTTGCTGCTAACGTGGAATCGGCAAATTTTGAAGGAGCTGACTTAACCAATGCGACTTTTGACTTGGCTCGCTTAGTCAAAGCGAATTTGACAAATGCAGTGTTGGAGGGTGCCTTTGCTACTAACGCCAATTTTGATGGAGCTATTATTGACGGAGCAGATTTTACTGATGTGTTACTTCGTCAGGATGAGCAAGACAAATTGTGTAAGGTAGCCAAAGGGACGAATCCTACTACAGGGCGCGATACCCGCGATACTCTATTTTGTCAATAAAAATAATACTTCGGAATATTCCTACAAGTTTAAATTGCCTTTATCTATAATTAGGGCGATCTTATACCTAGCCTACACAAGTAGGCTAGAACTTTTTTTAAGTATAATAGATTGCTACGTCAGCACACCCAAAAATGCAAGCTGTGTGAAAACGGATACTATCTTTTACCGCTTATTCCAAAGTTTCCCCAGTATATTCTTTGAACTGATTGATCAACCGCCACAAACGGCAAACGATTATCAATTCTCATCTGTCGAAGTTAAACAACTTGCCTTCCGGATAGACGGCGTATTTCTGCCTATCAATAATGTACAGTCAACTGATATATATTTCGTAGAAGTCCAATTTCAACCAGACAAAAAATTCTACTCTCGCTTCTTTACAGAAATATTCCTTTACCTAGATCAAACCGAACTTACCAACAATTGGCGTGGAGTTGTCGTTTATCCGAATCGCAGTATAGATATAGGGGAAACACAGAGATATCTCGAACTACCTAATCAAACATGGAGTCAAGCGGATTTATCTTGATGAATTAGACTTAGTCACAGAACAGTCGGTTGGAATTGAGACACTTAAGTTAGTCATTGAGCCTAATTCAAGTGCGGCGACGAAAGCTAGGGAGTTGATAGAGCTTGCCAAACAACAAATAGCTAATGAACTTATCCAGCGCGAACTTATACAATTAATAGAGACGATTATTGTTTACAAATTTCCCCACAAGAGTCGAGAGGAGATTGAAAAAATGTTGGGATTAAGCGAGTTAAAACAAACTAAAGTCTACCAGGAAGCTAAGCTCGAAGGTAAACTCGAAGGTAAACTCGAAGGTAAACTCGAAGGAATTCCCTTTATGCTGAGTTTAGGCGCAACTGTGGAGCAGATTGCCGAGGCTTTAGGTTTAGATATCGAGCAAGTCAAACAGGTAGCTCAAAACAATTAGTCAAGTCAGTCAATGTAGAATACAAAGCGCGTATTGGGAGGTGGTACGGATGTGCGCCATTGCCAAAGGCATCGTCGAGATTCTGACGAATAAACTTATACTCGGCATGTGAAAAAGGGCGATCGCAAAATTTCCCCAGAAAAATCGAGAGGAGATTGAACAAATGTTGGGATTAAGCGAGTTAAAGCAAACTAGAGTTTACCAGGAAGCCAAGCTCGAAATGTAAAAAATGGTCGAATTATTGGGCGTGTTCAAGATGCTATAGTTGCAGAAAATGTCTATACAGTGGTCAAACAATTGATTACACTAGGTGGCGATACTGATTGGATGGTTCTTGCTACACTCCATCTCTGATCATTGAGGGATTATTAATCATAGGAAGAAACAATTGAACTCACTCTACCTAATTTCTCTTATTCAGCGCTGTCGTGCTTTGTGGCACCCTACAAGAGGTTTAGCGATCGCAGAAGCTTCTTTGATTGGTATCGTTGCGGCGTTATCGGCTGTTTTACTCAAATTTGGAACACAATGGCTAGGACAATGGCGAGTACAGAC
>JAQYWP010000430.1 GCA_029379285.1 Rhizonema sp. PD38 | reverse complement strand
TCCTCAAACGGACAATCTGCGTCTAAACCAGTATCGACAATCTTTTGACAAATCGCTTCCCGGAGGACATAATTCTTTTGTGGGTCTTCTCGATACTCCGAGATTAAATCCCGCACTACCATCAATTCCTTGTACAATCCGGCACGACCATAAGGCGGTATGTTGTGAGAAATTAAGACACCATAACCGCGACGCTTCGCTAAAATAGATTCTGAAGGATTATTTGCCGCATATATATATAGATTAGGCAAATCTCCCAACAAAATATCAGACCAAGAATAACCCGTATTCCCCAAAGGAGATCCGGGCAACCATTCTACAGTACCGTGCATTCCAAAGTGAACGACCGCATCCGCTTGAAACTCATTTTGCAACCATTTGTAAAAAGCCGCGTATTGAGGATGAGGAGTTAAATCGCGTTCAAACATCAACCGCATCGGATCGCCTTGTATTCCCAAAGGTGGTTGTATGCCTATCCAAACATTACCCAACCAAACACCGCCAATCTGAAATTCATCACCATCAGTTTTAATCCCAGTACCTGTAAGTGATTTCCATTGCTTCTCAATTCGGGATGTGCGGAGGTATCCCAACCATTTTTCTAAAGTTCTAACATTGACGGTATTGGCTGAGTGAGAGAGCGCGGGAGTGCGAGAGGAAGACATATTTGTTGTCCTATCTAGCTCAATCTCGAGAGCGTGAAGGTTTTGAGTTTTTCCTCTCCCTCTCTCCCCCTCTCCCCCTCTTAATTCATCCGCCTCTTTCACCCGATGAATTAACTCTTCTCCATCTTCAGGTAAATCCCCAACCGTATATCCTTGCTCTTTAAGTGCTTGGAGCAATTTGAGTAAACTTCGAGGTACATTTAACAATGCGGCTGTTCCTACAGCACCGTAACCTGGTGGAAAGCCATACAAGATAATAGCTATCTTCCTTTCAGAGACCGGCTTTTGTCTAAGGGAAATCCAGCTTTTTACCCTGCCAATTAATCGCTGTACTCGTTCGGGAACCAAGTAAATCTTTTCTCCCACCAAACCACCAAGGGGAACGGTATCAATTGCTCCATCCAGTTCAGGCAATGCATATAAGACAACACTTTGCAAGCCCCCAATCCCTTGACGTGTCCAAGAGGATATATCTTGAATGAGTAGTGGTGCAGCAACGATATATGGTACATTCTTAGCAGAAAGAATTTGTATGGCAACTTGCGTCTGACGTCCAGCCTCCATTGAACCAGCAGGACCTCCGACTAAAGGGAAACCAATCGTAGAGACAATGGCATCCACTTTTACTGCTTCCGGGGAAAGAGAGGGAATGCTTACATGCCCAAGATGTCGTTGCTGAGTTTCATAGTCGGTTGTCATCCAATCCCGTACCGCTACATGTCCTTCTACACCGTTGATGAAGATTGGCAAGGGTATCATACCAGCTTGTTCAAAATGGCGAATTAACTGAGGAATGTAGGGTTGAGAGGTAACAACGTGCTTGCGGTATAGGAGAATCCCAATGACTGGGGATGAGGAAAGTAATTTTTCTTCCGTGATTCTTCTTTTGTGATACCATTCTAGATACTCGCGTGGAGAGTCAAAATATCCTGAGTAGTTAGGATGCAGCAAACCCATGTTTGGGGTTTCGATTGGTGGTGGGATATCACCTACTTTTAAATTTAAGTATTTTTCTGCCAGTGTCCAGAATAAAGCAGCAACATTTTCCGATCCACCAGCATTCCAGTAACCGTAGATAATCAGCCAGTTACGTAAATCTTGCACTTTCTGCACTGGCACAAATTTTAACAGCTTTGGTCCAATTTTGAGAAAGCTGATATAACCTGCAAGTTTGTCTTCCTCGCGTCCGTTGCTGAATTTATCGAGGATAAATTTAACTGGTTTGGGCATTCCTTTAGGTTTGTCGCCAATGGCAAAAGCACCTAACTGCGTTAAACTCATCAGTTCTAAAGCTGACTCAAACACGAGGCGGATGGGAATGTCAGAGATGCGATCGCGCAACCACAAACAAGAGTCATAGTCAAATAGCAGACTGCCAAAAAACACATCAGCATTATGAAGTGCAGCTTCCACCTCAGTACGCTTGGAAGTCAAGTCGCGATCGCTAAACACCCTCAGATCCAACTCAGTACAACGAGAAGTCGCTAAAAAAGCCGCCTTTCGGTACAAGTCAGCGTTAAACGATTCAAATCCAGCAATCAAGACGATGCGTTTCATGCCAATCTATAAATGGGAAGTGCGGGGGGAGTTTATTTTGATTCTAAACTTGTTTTCCGCCTATAAGCTGATAGCTATAGCAATGCTATTTGAGTTCCAAACAGGGTACAAAAGTAATGCAGCGAGCGGAATCTCAAATTCTTGGCGATCGCAACGCTCTGCACAAGTAATGACTCACCTCACAATACAACAATTTCTAAACTACTGTAGCTATCGACGTTAAGCGTCCAAGACCATTAAGACGGGAGCGATGCGATGAGCGTGAGATACCTTGCTTCGTTTGGGCAGGGGGCACTCACAGATGTAGGTTTTTTACAATTAGGTGTTGGCAAGACTTGCTAGTAAAGTGGACAAGGTGGAAAAACTAAGACTTATGCGGCAACACTCGCCATCGTTTGGTCAAGAGTACCATTATTGTCTTATTGGGGCTCCACTCCTTCATCAATCCAAACATCAATGGCTGCTTTTACTTCTGATTCAGTTATGGCAGACCACTCTTTTTCGTTGATAATCGTCCTAAATACGGCTCTTTTACCGTGACCAGCTTTCTCTATTGCGTATCCACGATATACATTATTTTTAGGCTTAATCATTTTTTTCTCAATTTTACTGACTATTGTAACAAAAATACAAATTCATTCTTTCTAGACAGGTCAACTTGAAAGACAGCTAGGAGTCAAATTTAGACGCTTAGGCGATCGCTCTTTGGGTAGAGAAGTTGGCGGAAGTTGAAAAGTTGCTGTTAGAAGGGGTAAAAGTAGCAGGAACTGTTTCAGCACCTGGCGATATGTGATGTGTGGTCCCGATGGTACTGAGTATCCGGTGAATGGTGTTTTTCGCGAAGTCGTGTCACCAGAGCGGATTGTCACGAGTGATATCGATGTCTGGTAAATTAACCTTAATTTCTTTTGAACCCCACCCCGCCAAAGCACAGCTTTGGCGGGGTGGGGTTCTTTTATTATGGGTGATTTTACGGACATCATATGATAGATTTGATGAGGGCTTTGAGGAGCTTGTAAAGGTAGACATACCGCGAGGAATTACTGTGGTAACGACCCTTTTCGAGGACTTGGGCGACAAAACCCGCCTTACCCTTCGGATTCTGCACGCTACTGAAGAAGATCGCCGCAAGCATGAAGAAATGGGAGTCATCGCCGGATGGAACTCAAGCTTTGAATACCTGGATGAATATTTGGCAAAAAACGTCGAGAAGAGTGCCTCAAAATCATAAGTAGTCTAGCTTAGAAGTTTTTGGAGATGTTTAATAGATATCTCCGAAATATGTTTTCTTTGAGTCAAAAGATATGAAATGAGTTTTTTACTAATGGCGCTAGCGCCCGTCTTCAAATAGGGACAATTGAACCAGTTGGGCTTCCCTAACATTATCAAGATTAGATAATGAGATTCCCAACAATCGAACATTACGGCATTGAGCCGAGATATGTGTTTTTTCCTGTAAGAGACTCCAAAAGGCTTGTCTCGTTACCGAACACGGCTAAATGCTCCCCAGGAGGAAGACAACATCTTCCCCATTATAGGATTTCTACATACCCTTCGGTTCCATGCACGCGAATTCGTTGCCCATCTTTTATCAGTTTGGTAGCATTATCCACTCCGACAACTGCTGGTAAGCCATATTCACGTGCGATAACTGCTCCATGGGTCATCAGTCCACCAACTTCGGTGACTAGGCCTTTTATGGATACAAACAATGGTGTCCAGCTAGGGTCAGTAAAGGAGGTGACTAGTATATCTCCATCTTCCAGATCAGCATTTTCCATGTTTAAGATGACACGTGCCCGTCCCTCTATAACTCCGGAAGAAACAGGTAGACCTATAATAGCTTCGGCTAGTAGATTTTCTCGTTTGTACTTACCTACAATGATTTCACCGTCAGACGTGATCACACGTGGCGGAGTTAATTTTTCATAGATTTTGTACTCGTTTTTTCGATTGCTAATGATCGGATAATCCAATTTATTGGTGCGTACGACCTCGCGAAGTTCTTCAAAAGTGAGATAGTATATATCTTCTTTTTCATGAATAACCTTGGCTTGTACGAGGTCTTCAGCTTCCTTCAGTAAAGCCTGCTTATAAACGAAGTAGCGATTGACTATGCCGTATTTTGGATATTCACGATAACCGATGAAATTCCGGATCAGGTCGATCATTTGTTTTGCTTCCTTGGCTTTTTGTTCACCATCCGGTAATTGCTTTAGTCGGTCCAATAACTCTTGTTTTTTTTTTCAAAGCTTCCTGTTGCCCTTGCTGAAATTTCCGATTGCTGGCATTCGGTTCAAAGTTTTTGATGTTACTGAGAATCAAAGGGACAAGTGTAGTTGGTTTTTCGCTCCAACGAGTTCTCGTAATATCAATCTCTCCGACACATCGCATTCCGTATTTGCTGAGATAATTATTGATAGCGTCTAAAGCTTCCTGTCCACCATTAAACTGAACCAGTTCCTCCAAAAATTTATCGTCTTTTACCTGTTGTAAATACTCAATTATTTCCGGATAAGGGCGAACCACATCTGCGACATCCAATAGCTCCAGACCCATTTCCGAAGTAATATTGTTTGGTACAGATTGAGAAAGCTTATCTGCTACGTTTTTTTCACCTAACCACTCATTCATTTTTTCATTGATCCATGATGAAGCATTTATAGCAGTCATAATCACACCTAAATTTCGTGGATCAAATGAAATCTTTTTTAATTGCCCGATATCTTGCAGGATAAAATCAAATAGATCTGATCCTGATTTGGATTGGATGTTTTGCTTTAACTCTTTTATCAATGTTTGACTGCTCTTAATTAAATCACAAACGATTGTTGCATCGTTTTCGATTTGTGCTTGAAAATCTGCAGGCGATATACCTTTATTGCTGTTACCGGGACTCAGTTCTTCTTTATCATCTGGCAACGGTTTTATAAAATTTCCTCGCTCTACGATGGTCATGAGAGCATCTTTTATGAGCGGATCGGATTGTCCCAGGGTATCTATTACCTTTTTTCTGCTGACAGGTGAAGCCAGCATATGTGTAACATCAACAAATAACCTTCCTCCAGCTTTACGCATGGGTGCACGAGTCGTTAACAGAAAAAAAGACAATCCCAATGGTTTCATGGGATCGGTCATCATTTGGTTATGACCAACAGATACATAAAGGTGATTTTCTTCGTCATTTGCTTGGGGGATGGGGTATAAAGTAGTGATTGGCCGACTCTGGACAATATAAAATGTATCATCAACCAAACACCATTCAATGTCCTGGGGGTGGCTGAAATGTTCTTCGATCTTTCTACCCATGCGCTCAAGCTGTAAAATCTGCTCATCCGTCAGCGCTTGCCTGTTTTGCCGCTCAGGCTCAATCTCCTGTTCTTTTGTACCGCCGTCTTTTAAGGCATAAATAGCCAGCTTCTTGGTGGATATCTTCTTATCGATAACCTTGCAGTTACTCACTTTACAGATATCAGCATTTACCAGGCCGGAGACCAGGGCCTCACCAAGTCCGAAGCTGGCATCAATGGATAACACCTTCCGATTAGAAGTGACGGGATCGGCAGTAAATAAAATTCCTGCCGCCTGCGGGAAGACCATCTTCTGAACAACCACAGACAGGTAGACTTTACGGTGGTCGAAGCCGTTTTGAAGGCGGTAAGTTACCGCCCTCTCGGTAAATAGCGATGCCCAGCACTTGCTGATATGCTTTAGGATTGCCTCCTTTCCGATAATATTCAAATACGTATCCTGCTGACCTGCAAAGGAGGCCGTCGGTAAATCCTCTGTAGTTGCGCTGGATCGTACTGCATAGGCATTTTTTTCTCCAAGCCTGGAGAGAAGGCGGGTGATCTCTTCATTAATGTCTTCAGGGATGGCTATCCCTTCGATGACCCTGCGAATCTCACCGCTAAGTTCACCGATTTTATCCCGGTCTTCCACCTTTAGAAGCGATAACTGATCAAGTAATTCGTTAATCGACGACGTTTCCCCAATGATTCTTTTAAAGGCTTCAGTAAAAATACAAAAGCCATCTGGCACGCGTATTCCTTTAATCCTGGAAAGTTCCCCCAGGTTCGCGCCTTTACCCCCAACAACCATGATTTTTGTTTTGTCAATGTCCTGAAAACCAAGCACATAGGAACTCATATATTTACCTGCCTTTCTTTGTAAGTCATTTGCCAACCGTTCCAAGTTGACTGGTAATCCCTCTTCCGGTCCGTGATAAGTTGGATAAAGTAGTCCCTTCCAACCCATTTCACGAGCAATAATTGCGAGATAGGATATTTGCGGATTAAAAACTGCTGCACTTTGATAACCTTGCGTGATTGAATCGCAAATGGCAACCAGGCAACTTCTATGAGTTCCAACTCTGCTAACGCTTACAGGAATGTTAAGGGTAAGATCTATAACGGGTTTTCGTGCCTCAAATCTAATCTCTACATCTGGTGGTGTTTTAGGATCGAGCATTGAAGCAGGTAAATTAGTCATAAGTGCTTTTGATTACTAGGACATAGATAGTTGGTAAAGGGTAATTGAGAAAAAAGACTTCGATTTCAAAGATTCCTTAAGAATTATCTTCCCAATTAGCGATCACCGATTACCAGCCTAACTATATAACTAGTAACTTACGCTACAACTCCTACTACTAATCACTAATAATCCCCTTTACAATGGGCGTAGTATAGTTGAATGAAAGCCGTGTAGCGTTTCAGCTTTCAAATACCGCTCTTGTAGGAGTTGCCACTGCTGCCACAACTCGTCACGTTTTTTTGCTAGTAAAGCCGTTAATCCACGGGGCAAAGAGTGAGATTTTGACTTGAAGACATTCACCAACCACTCAGTTAAAACCACATTGTCTTGGAT
>JAQYWP010000429.1 GCA_029379285.1 Rhizonema sp. PD38 | reverse complement strand
CAATGATGTCTTAGCTTCTTACTCAATGAGAATTTACTGTAAGTAACCCAATTGACGACGTGCTTCAAATAAACTGACAGCAACACTTACTGAAAGATTTAAGCTACGAACATTAAGTTCGCTCATAGGAATATAGAGGGTAGTCTCACAAGAAGTTAAAACTATAGGTGCCAAGCCTGTCGTTTCACTCCCAAACAGGAGCCAGTCGTCCGATTGAAACTGAAAGCTTGCGTAATTGCAACTTCCTCTAACGCTGAAACCCAGCCATCTTCCTCCACGTAGTTGATGTACTGCTTTAAAAGCCTCTAAAGATTCGTGATAATGTATCTTCACGTAAGGCCAGTAATCTAAACCAGCTCTTTTAAGGTAGCGATCGCTAATTTCAAACCCCAATGGTCCGACTAAGTGCAATTCTGTACCTGTAGCAGCGCAAGTTCGAGCAATGTTACCAGTATTTTGAGGAATAAGCGGGTTGACTAAAACGATCTGAGGCATTTGCAGTAAGTTTTAATGTATTGAAAATCAACTTATCAAATTTTCCAAATCTATCTAAAGACGGAAGGCAATGATAGTTTTTTTTAATTAATGGTACGAGAGCGAAATAGATTAGAAATTTTGAACATAGCAAAACTCTCTCAAAATATTAATTTGAGAGAATTTGAAGTTGAACTCAATAAATATTAATTTTTTTGTCAAAAGATGAATTTTTACTGGAAGATGCACGTATCCACTCGTTTTCTAAGACTCAATAAGTCAGGAAACCTTAAACAATCGATGAACACAACTTGTCTTCCAGTTCTATTTCACGCTCATGTATAGCACTAATAGCCTGGGTAATAACGTGTTTGGTACTGAAACCAACTGCGTGTAATTGCAGCCATTGTTGGGCTTCGTTGCCTTCAGTGAGAATCTTGTGTAAGGGTGATAGGAAACAACTAAAGCCATGTCGCTTGGCGATGCCCCAAACTTCATCGGTTATTTCACTAACCCAATCTCTGGCTGAGAGAGTTCTACCATCTTGCCAGTGCCTAAGTTGGGCATCCAGACTAGAAGTAGCGGCGGCGACTTCGTTCGCACTAGTCATAGATATAAGTTCATCAGGCGAGAAGATGCTCTGAGCTAAGGGATCTAGGCTAGGGTTGTCGATGATTTGCAACAAACGCGCCTCTAGCAAAGATGTAATTGCAAGCAAGGCAAGGGGATCTGTCACTAAATCGCAAATTCGCAGTTCCAAACGATTGAGATCGTAAGGACGGCGATCGCCATTTGGGCGCACCGACACCCAGAGATGACGAACATTCTGCATTGTTCCATCTGCTATTTGTTTTTCCATCCACTCAATATGGTGGGCATGGCTTTCAAATAAAGGCACATGGGCTGGCGTTTGAGGAAACACGCCCCAACGAGTAGAGTGATATCCAGTCGTTTTACCGTCTAAGAAGGGGGAAGAAGCACTCAAAGCCAAATACAAGGGCGCTTCTAACCGTATAACCCGACATGCTCGCATTAACAATTCTGGATCGGCAATGCCTACGTTGATATGAACGCTAGCGGTGACGACTTTGGTACCGTAGGTTTGTTCTATATAAGCGTGATATGGATTTTCTGGATCGGAGCGAACAAAGTGATCACTACCACTCAAAGACAGGGTACTTCCCGGAATCAAGGTGTAATTGCCCAATTGCTTAATATGTTTTCGGAGCTTTACTCGAGGAAGTAATAAAGCACACAATTGGTCCTCGTATTTGCTTGATGGTGCAGTTATATATTCTACGTTTCGGCTATCTGGCTCACGCACAAAGCCATTTAAAGATCCAACAATTTTATCGGAGAGACCAACAATCTCACCTTGAGGCGTACCAGTGTATATCTCAATTTCAAAGCCTTTAGACAGCACCACTTTGTTTTCCTCGCCTCAACATCATTCTTAAATTGTATCTAAGGCAACGAAATTCTGCATCTACAGTTTGGTTTAAGCAAAAAGTTAGAATTTAACTAAGGGGAGATAGCAAATTTCCTTTTTGATCGCTGTGTAAGGGCGCTCCATGAATATAAGGATCTCTTCTGTTCATTCTTGATCTCTGGTTGTAGTCGCGAGGCGCGAGCTTCAAAGCGAAGCTCTGGGGACGCGAAATCTGCCACAAAGCTCGCCGGGGGAAGTTTCCCCCGGCAGACTTTGGGAGAGAGTACTCTCAAGGCGCGAGTTTCGCGGAAGCTTCCGCCCCCAAAACTTCGCACTTGGCTTGCTGACATACACCGGGAAAGAGAGGACTCTTCAGAGAATCAATATACTGATCTTCATCAAGTACATTGATTTTTAACTTGCCACCTGCATAAATCCATAGTTCTGGTACTCTTAAAGCAACATATGCATCAAGTTCGGTCTTTGAAGTCAGATCAGTTTCCAGTGCTAGATCTGGTGGTGGATCTTGTGTCAAATCCAGTCGATTCTTGCCGATGACAGCTTTGTAGTTTTGGATGTAGAAGCAATCGTCTGGCTCAATACCTGCTGTCATCCCCTTTCGCTTAAAAGTCGTAGAACCAAGGGGTTCCCATGCTCGTTTCTGGACTCTCAGCAGCGTTTTGACTAGATCTGCAAGCAAAACTTTTGAGCGTTGGTGCTCTGGTAGTGGAGCCATTATTTCTAAAATTTCAAAAGCGTAAGCTATTCGAGATGAACGTCTTTCTCCTAACTCAGCAAGAATCTCTTCAAACCTTTCCCAGGAAACAGGCTGTAGAGTGATTTTTTGACCTGGTTCTAGCTGGAGGCTGATGGAAGTTGTTAACATTGCTGTCTTTACTCCTCACTGAACAAACAACTCGAGAGAAATAGAAGTAAAAGCTAAACCAGGGACTAGTTTACAAATACCATTTTAAGTAGAAACCTTTGTGTTCAGAAAAAATTACTATATAGGAAAATAGTTTACGAACCATAATAATGACTGAGATAACACAGCAGCTACCAGCTACAGCTACCTTGGAAAAACTTTATTGGAATTGGCAGGGTTACAAAATTCAGTACACTGTTATAGGTAGTGGAATACCCTTAGTACTGGTACATGGCTTTGGCGCTTCTATTGGACATTGGCGGAAGAATATTCCTGTTTTAGCAAAAGCTGGCTATCAAGTATATGCTATTGACCTTTTGGGGTTCGGTGGTTCCGACAAGCCGCCATTAAATTATACCGTGTTCGTGTGGGTCGAATTGCTAAAAGACTTTTGCAAAGCACATATTCAAGAACCAGCTGTATTTATCGGAAACTCCATTGGCGCACTTTTAAGTTTGCTCGTCGTAACAGAACATCCAGAAATTGCTGCTGGCGGTGTTTTGATTAACTCTGCAGGTGGATTAAGTCATCGACCATCAGAGTTGAATCCACCGCTACGCATTGTCATGGGAGCATTTAACAAATTAATTGGTCATCCAATTTCTGGTAAGTTCGTCTTTGACCGCATCCGCCAAAAAGCCCAAATTCGCCGTACCCTGTACCAAGTCTATCGCCATCGGGAAGCTGTAACTGATGAATTAGTGGATTTACTTTATAGACCTTCATGCGATCCGGGAGCCCAACAGGTTTTTGCCTCTATACTTACAGCGCCTCCAGGTCCCGCTCCACTGGAACTATTACCCAATGTTGAACGCCCGTTGTTGGTCATCTGGGGTGCCGAAGACCCTTGGACACCAATCACTGGGGCAAAAATATACGAAAAGGCTCGTGACAACGGCAAAGATATCAAAATTGTTCCCATTCCTGGTGCTGGGCATTGTCCCCATGATGAAGTCCCGGATGTTGTTAATCAGGAAATTGTGGAGTGGTTGTCTTTAAGATAAAGAAAAACCACAAATAAATACAGATGCACACACAGAGTAACCATCTGTCTGCATCTGTGGTTCTATTACCAGTGGTTTACCAAATAAGACTACCATGACAAGACCATAGATAAACCAAGCTTAACTGTGGGCAATCTCTCTACATTAATAAGAGTGCAATTACTACTTTGGCAGTACTATTGTTCTACTATGATAAGGGCAACGGTGATAACATTAAGAACTGTTTCGCGCGGCATCCCTCTATCATCACGTCGATATGTCAAACACCCAGCTAGCTGCATCCTTGAATGGACATCTTCCTCACCCCAACCATGATCGCGGAAATACAATTCGTATTCGGGGTGCTAGGCAGCATAATCTGAAAAATATTGACTTGGAACTGCCACGCGATCGCCTGATTGTCTTTACTGGCGTTTCTGGTTCTGGTAAATCTTCCCTAGCTTTTGACACCATTTTTGCAGAAGGGCAACGACGCTACGTAGAATCACTGAGTGCTTATGCACGGCAGTTTTTGGGACAGTTGAATAAACCTGATGTCGAGGCGATTGAGGGTTTAAGTCCGGCGATTTCTATTGACCAAAAGTCAACCTCTCATAACCCTCGTTCTACAGTAGGAACAGTCACAGAAATCTACGACTATTTGCGGTTGCTGTTTGGACGAGCGGGTGAACCCCATTGTCCAATTTGTGATCGCTGTATTGCCCCCCAGACGATAGATGAAATGTGCGATCGCATTCTGGAACTACCTGATCGCACCCGCTTTCAAATCCTTGCCCCAGTGGTTAGGGGTAAAAAAGGCACTCATACTAAACTTTTATCAAGTCTTGCCTCTCAAGGTTTTGTTAGGGTGCGAGTGGATGGCGAGGTGCGAGAGTTGTCTGATGCAATTGAATTAGATAAAAATTTTACACACACTATAGAAGTCGTTATTGACCGTCTCGTTAAAAAACCAGACATTCAAGAGCGTTTGGTCGATTCTCTCTCTACATGTCTTAAACAATCAAGTGGGATTGCGGTTATCCTTATTAGTCCTTCCTCATCTGCTACTAGTAATGAGCAAGAACAAGAATTAGTCTTTTCCGAAAATTTTGCTTGTCCTGAACATGGGGCGGTGATGGAGGAATTATCGCCGCGCTTATTTTCGTTTAATTCTCCTTATGGCGCTTGTCCCCACTGCCACGGTATTGGAAGTTTGAGGAGATTTTCAAATGAATTGGTGGTACCTGATCCGGAAGCTCCTGTATATGTAGCCATTGCTCCTTGGGCTGATAAGGACAATTCTTATTACCTGGAGTTACTGTATAAAGTTGGGCAAGCTTTTGGGTTTGAGTTACAAACTCTGTGGAGTCAGTTGACTGAAGAACAGCAAGATGTGGTTTTGTCTGGAACTGCTAAGAAGCCAACGCCAAAAGAAGAGTTTAAAGGGGTTCTTCCTATATTGCAAAAGCAATATGAGGGTGGTTCGGAGCTGGTTAAGCAAAGGTTGGAACAGTTTTTGGTGGATCAGCCTTGTCCGGTGTGTGAGGGGAAACGGTTGAAACCCGAGGCGTTGGCGGTACGGTTGGGACAGTACCGAATTTTGGAGTTGACAGGGGTTTCGATACGGGAGAGTCGGGAGAGAATCGATCACTTAAAGTTGAGCGATCGCCAGTTGCAAATTGGCGATTTAGTCTTAAGAGAAATTAAAGCCAGATTGCAATTTTTGTTGGATGTTGGGTTGGATTACCTGACGCTTGATCGTCCGGCGATGACGCTTTCGGGTGGGGAGGCGCAGCGAATTCGTCTGGCAACTCAGATTGGTTCTGGATTGACAGGGGTTTTGTACGTTTTGGATGAACCAAGTATTGGGTTGCATCAACGAGATAATGGGCGATTGCTGCGAACTTTAACCAAATTGCGCGATCTGGGTAATACTTTAATTGTGGTAGAGCATGATGAAGAAACGATTCGGGCTGCTAACCACATTGTTGATATTGGTCCTGGTGCTGGTATTCACGGCGGAAATATTGTTGCCCAAGGTGATTTACAGGCATTACTGGAGGCTGAACAGTCTTTAACAGGTGCGTATCTATCGGGACGCAGGGTGATTCCAACTCCAGCTGTGCGTCGGGAAGGAAATGGGCGTAGTTTGATCATCAAAAACGCTTACCGCAATAACTTAAAAAATCTAGATGTGGAAATACCTTTAGGTAAGCTTGTTGCTATTACTGGTGTTTCTGGTTCTGGTAAATCCACTCTAATTAATGAATTACTCTACCCCGCACTGCAACACCATCTTACCCGTAAAATTCCTTTTCCCAAACAGGTAGAAGGAATTCAGGGATTAAATACGATTGACAAAGCCATTGTCATTGATCAATCACCAATTGGCAGAACACCGCGTTCTAACCCAGCAACTTACACGGGTGTTTTCGATGTGATTCGAGACGTTTTTTCCCAAACAGTAGAAGCTAAAGCTAGAGGTTACAAAGCGGGGCAATTCTCATTCAACGTTAAAGGTGGACGTTGTGAAGCTTGTAGTGGACAAGGTGTCAATGTTATTGAAATGAATTTTTTGCCAGATGTTTATGTACAGTGTGAAGTCTGCAAAGGTGCGAGATACAATCGCGAAACTTTGCAGGTGAAGTACAAAGATAAGTCTATTTCTGATGTTCTCAACATGACTGTTGAGGAAAGCTTGGAGTTTTGTAAAAATATTCCTAAAGCAGTGAATAGACTGCAAACTTTAGTTGATGTCGGATTGGGTTATATTCAACTCGGGCAACCAGCGACAACCTTATCTGGTGGTGAAGCACAGCGAGTGAAATTAGCCACAGAACTATCACGCCGCGCCACGGGTAAAACGCTTTATTTAATAGATGAACCCACAACAGGGTTATCTTTTTATGATGTCCACAAATTGTTGGATGTGTTGCAACGTTTGGTAGATAAAACTAATTCAATTTTAGTGATTGAACACAATTTAGATGTCATACGTTGTGCTGATTGGGTGATAGATTTAGGTCCAGAGGGTGGTGATAAGGGCGGAGAACTTATTGCCGTGGGTACGCCCGAGGAAGTTGCGGAGAATCCAAAGTCTTATACTGGGCAGTATTTAAAGCAGGTGTTGCAGCAATATTCGGCACAAATGCCAACGCAGTAAGCGTGTGAGAACTCAGCTCACTCGGGGAGACGCTGCGTTTGCGCAGCGTTAGCGAGTCTTCGAGCGTCAGCGTCTCCGACAGGAGAAGGGGTACGAGATCAGGGCTGTTCGTAAG
>JAQYWP010000428.1 GCA_029379285.1 Rhizonema sp. PD38 | reverse complement strand
AAGAAAATCTTAAATTTTAAACTGAAACATAAGTTGTTTTTTTTACTGTTGTTTCTGATCTCTTACGAATATAAGCCTTTGTCTATACCAATAGGCACATCTTCTATAACTTTATTGTTGACTTCCTTAATAGAGGATTATATTCTTGAGAGAAAAAGAGTCAGTTTTCTCGAAAAAATAATTGCCAATATAGGGCTGGTTTCTTATTCAATATATTTATTTCATGAGCCTTTACTTGAATGGTTAAAGATGTTGATAAATAAGTACTTCGATGCGAATTTTCAGTACAGTCAACATCCTTACTTTACATGTACTTTAGGAGCAACGATTATATTTATTCCTATTTTACTTATTAGCTGGTTAAGTTATAAATATGTAGAAATGCCTACGCATAGGTTAGGTAAAAGTATCTCTCAATATATCTCCTTTGGAACTCTTATGGATTCGCGCGTAAAGTGAAGCCCATGACATCGCACCACTGATTCGTTTATTTGTGACAGTGCCGTATCTGAAAGTACCATGAATCGACCTACCAACCTGCGCGTGGATCGGTATCATCCTTTAACTGCACCAGCCGTCAAACCTTGGACAATTTTGCGTTGGAAGAACAAAACGAGTAAAATTAAAGGGAAAGTCCCGACAACAGTCGCGGCGGCGATGGGACCATAGGGAATTTCTAATGTAGAAGCGCTGCCTAATTGAGCCGCAGCAACAGGAATTGTTTTCATCTCTTCTCGAGTCATAAACGTCAAGGCAAAGATAAACTCATTCCAGGCAAAAATAAAAGTAAGAATTCCAGTCGTTACCAAAGCCGGAATCGTCATAGGGAGCAATATTTGTAGTAACATTTGCACTGTATTGTAGCCATCTACCCTAGCAGAATCTTCTAAATCTTTTGGTAGTTGCTCAAAAAAGCTGCGTAATACCAGAATTGTTAACGGTAAATTAATTGCAGTGTAAGGGATAATCAACGCTAAATAATTGTTACTTAAATGTAGCGCTTGGACTATTTCTAACAGTCCCAAGAACAATAAAATGCCGGGAAATAAAGTCACAATCAGAATACCCGCCATAATAACTTTACCACCCCAAGGCTTTAACCTTGCCAAGGCGTAAGCAGCAGGGGCTCCTATTGCTAACGATAAAGCTGTAGAAACAATTGATACCAAAGCACTATTGAAAATGTATTGCCAAAACGGTCGCCGAATGAATAAATCAATGTAGTGATTTAGAGTAAAACGCGTGGGAAAATAGATAGTGGGAACGTGAGAAATATCCTGATTCAACTTAACAGAAGTCAGTAATTGCCACATAGCTGGAGCTAAACAGAATACTGCAACCAATAAGATTGCTATCCACAGCCCAATTTTTTTCCCTGGATTTTTTGCCGATTCTTTTGAAATAACAGTCATATGAATTAGTTACTTGTTAATTGTTAGTTGTTATTCACCATAGGAGTGTAAAATTACTTGTAGTAAGCGCTTCAGCGCTAAAGCGCTAACTACAAACTTTTATTTATTGATGCCGACTTACTTAACCAAAGGATAAGAGTAGTTGTTGATTATTTATTACTGGGGATTAGTTGCTCTTCTTTTACTACTGAATCTTAACCCCTAACTACTAACCACTAATTACTCCTTATCTACTGGTTTGAACACGAGATTTACTAAGTAGGAAACTAGCGATCGCCACCGCGACGACTAGCAGCATAAAAGTACAGACAACCAACGTCGCACCATAACCAAAATCCAAATAACGCATCACTGTAGAGTAAATATACAGCGATACCACCTCTGTTGCACCGCCAGGACCACCTCCAGTCATCACTGCAATCAAGTCAAAAATTCCAAAAGCCTGTGCAAAGCGAAACAGCGTAGCGATGAGAATTTGTGGTACGAGTAATGGGAGCGTAATTTGGCGGAAACTTTGCCAAGCATTAGCACCATCAATCGCGTGTGCTTCGTACAAGTCTGGCGAAATCGACTGTAAACTAGCTAGTAATAAAATACTGTTAAACGGCGTTGTCTTCCATATATCAGCAAAGATGACTGCTATTAGTGCCAGCATTGGTTCACCCAACCAGTTAATGCCAGTTTTTATTAGTCCTAGCCTTTGTAAAAGATCATTCGCCACCCCAAATTGGTCATTAAAAATCCACGCCCATGCCAGACCAATCAAAGCAGTAGGTAAAGCCCAAGGTAATATAGCAATTGTACGCAATACACCACGTCCGAAAAAACGGTGATTTAAAACCAGGGCAATCAAGAGTCCTAAGAGTAATTCAAGTACTACAGATGTAAC
Source organism: Rhizonema sp. PD38 (assembly GCA_029379285.1). Taxonomy (GTDB): domain Bacteria; phylum Cyanobacteriota; class Cyanobacteriia; order Cyanobacteriales; family Nostocaceae; genus Rhizonema. Next base: position 4,797 of record JAQYWP010000428.1, on the reverse strand, counting down.
TGTGAATACTACCGTTGTCCCGAAAGTTTGCCAAAACCGACCATCTCCTGCCATCCGTACATAATTATCTAAACCGGAAAACACAGGCTGTAATTTAGTTGCCAGATTTTTTGTAAACAAACTTAACCAAAAAGCACGACCAATTGGGTAACCAAAAACAAACAACAATAACAGTAGGGCAGGTAGTAACAAAAACCCAGCCGTTCGCTGTTCTCGACTTCTGATTGTATGTGTATTAGTCATTTGTTAGTTGTTAATAGGTGATTGAGTGAGCAACTATATATTTCTTTCCCTATTACTTATTACCTCCTCTTCAATAATGTCCTCGTTTCATTAGCAGCGGCTTTCATTGCTTTTTCGGGAGTCATACTGTTTGTTAAAGCGGCACTAAGGTAGCGTTGTAAAATATCGGATGTTTGTGCATATTGAGCAATAGGTGGACGTAAGACTGCTTGCTTTTCTACCTCCAGCAACTGAGGGTAATGAGGATATTTGGCGGTAACTTCTGGGTCTTTAAACAATGAAATTCTACTTGGTACAGAGCCGGAATTGAAAATAAATTGGCGCTGTGCTTGAACGCTTGTAAAGTATTGAATTGCTTTCCAAGCTTCTTCAGGGTGTTTTGAGGATTTTGCAATTCCTAAACCCCAACCTCCTAAACAAGCAGCCCCAGTTTTACCACTACTACTAACCATCGTTTTAATGCCAACTTTACCTTTAAGTGGTGAATCTGCTTGATTTGTTAAAGGCCAAACATAAGGCCAACTGCGTAAAAAAGCTGTTTGACCACTTTGAAAAAAGCGCCTGGTATCTTCTTCTTGGTAGGTTGTGACTCCAGGAGGAGAGATGCCTTGAGAGATGGTGTCTTTGAGAAAGGCGATCGCACGCAATGTTTCTGGTCGATCTAGTCCGACTTCTAGCGTGTCTGGTTTCACCCAAAAGCCACCGTAGCCTTTGAGAACCTCCATAAACATCGCCATTAATCCTTCGTATTGCCTCCCCTGCCAAACATATCCCCACTTAACTTTTCCCTGCTTCTGCAAAGCTTGGGAAATTTTTATCAAATCCTCAAAGGTTTCTGGTGGTTGGAAGCCTGCTTGTTGGAGTAAGTCTGACCGATAGTAAAGCATTCCTACATCACTCCGCATCGGGATTCGGTAAAGCTTGCCTTCGTAACGCCCTCCATTTACATCCTGTGGTGAAAACGCGGCTAATTCTTCTTTTGAGATACGGTTGTCGAGATCTAACAACCACCCAGCCGCCGCAAATTTAGGTGTCCAAATGACATCCATATTGACTAAGTCATAAGGAGAATCACCTAAGATAAACGCCGAGGTATATAGGTCTTCTAGTAAATTAGTAGCATTCGGTCCTTCAATCAGATTGATGCGAATACCTGGATTTTTGCTTTCAAAGTCTTTAATCAAACCTTCCTTCCAAGGTTGGGCATCAGGGGCAGCCATCAACAAATTGAGTACAACAGGTTGCTGCGAGAGTGCGGGTAGAATCGAGAGTATGATGATGCTTAATAAAACAGCAAAAAATAGTCCCGTTCTAGATTTTAATTTTTGGAAAATTTTTGATTTTTTCTTCAGCAGGTTAAGTTCAAACATTTTTAGTGAATTTAACAATTTAGAGGGGACTTAAGCCTCTATCATCAATTAAAGAATAAGATTAGCATTACTTTTTTAAGTAAGTTAACCTGAAAAAATATCACATAAAACTAGAAAGGCTAAAAGCAGCTATGCTGATAGCGGAAGGGTTTTATTCGTTTTGAGCATTTCGTGTTGAATTCGGTTGCTCTACTTCTTACCCCAATTTCTTGTAGATTAAGATTATTTTTATGATTATTGGTTTTTTTATTCACAACAATTAACATAGCCTTAATAAAACTTAAATAAGAAAGATTACCAACTATGGGGCGTCTGTACACTCGTATTTGGGTTGACGCATGATTCCTGACTGGAGATATTTAATGTGTTCGTATTCAGCACAACTGTGTAAATACTTGTAAAGTGGTTCTAAAGGTTCGTAATTGCGCTGTCTAGCCACAACTCCATCTTTGGAGACGCTGCGCGTAGCCAGATATCAAATAGACAAATGTGTTTTCTCGCCAAATCTTATGAATAGAGAGATTAATCGACAGTTTCGCTTGGCTACTCGTCCTGTTGGCGACATCAAGGAAAGTGATTTTGAGTACCGTGAAGAACCAATTAAGAGCCCACAATCCGGCGAGATACTAGTCCGCACTATCTATCTTTCCCTAGATCCTACCAATCGCATTTGGATGAGCGATCGCCCGCAGTACATGCCTGCTGTTGAAATTGGGGAAATCATGCGCGGCGTTGCTCTTGGTGTTGTGGAAGAATCTCAAAATCAAAACTTTAAACAGGGAGATTTGGTTTCGGGGCTGCTTGGTTGGCAAGATTATTCTCTTGCTGAAGGTAAAACAGGCACTTCTGTGACGCGACTACCTGATCCTCTACCAACTTCGCTAACCGCCTTTGCGGGACCGTTGGGATTTACTGGTTGTACGGCTTATTTTGGGCTTTTGGATATAGGAAAGCCAAAAGAAGGAGAAACTGTGGTTGTGTCCGCCGCATCTGGGGCAGTTGGTTCCATTGTTGGACAAATCGCCAAAATTAAAGGTTGTCGTGTCGTCGGGATAACTGGCTCCGACGAGAAATGCCAATGGCTTTTAGAAGAACTTGGTTTTGATGCAGCAATTAACTATACAACAGCCGATTTAGAAAAAGCGATCGCTCAATCATGTCCTAATGGCATTGATATATATTTCGATAACGTTGGTGGTTCTATACTTGATACAGTGTTGACAAAAATCAATTTATATGCCAGAATTCCTCTTTGCGGTTTGATCTCAACCTATAATGCCAAAGAGCCTGTTCCCGGTCCATTTAATTACAGCCAAATTCTCATGCAGCGTGCTTGCGTGCAGGGTTTTATTGTGCTAGATTATGAGCCCCAATGGTCTATTGCGATCACCGAAATGGCAGAGTGGATCAATCAAGGAAAAATAAAATACGCTTTGGAAATTGTTGAGGGTTTGGAAAATGCACCCAAAGCAATTCTCAAACTTTTCGACGGTAACAAGAAGGGCAAATTGCTTGTGAAAGTCTCTGAGGAACCTGATTGAGCTTTATTGTTCCTTTTTTGATGAATCGAGCGATCATTAATTCAGTGGACCATAATGATTGAAATAAGGGCTTCACTACTTGAACTGAGCTTTTAGCGATCGCGGAGAGTATTGAGTACAATTTCAAAGGCAACTGACAACTCCTCGAATGCCTTGCGATTTAGTCCAGTAAATGCCCTAAGCAGACGATCTTCCTTTAGTACCCGATTGATATCTAGCATTTTCCTGTCTCATCCCAGCCTCTAATCGCTGATTTTACCTTGTTAAGCGACAAGTCTAATATTCAGAAAAACATCCGTTATAAAGATGGGATTGGGCAAGTAATGTAGGTAGGAAACTTTGAGGAGCTAATGGCGCAAAAGGGAATGTTTGCAGATTTGATGGCGCGACAGGTGGTTTGAGTGAGGAGCAAAAAGTAATACACATCTCCAGTGCAGGATGTAGGGGCGAACGGTCAAGAGCCCCTACCAAGGGTTTCAACGAACGCATAATTAATTTTCACTCCATGTCTAATAAGCGTAAGGTGGGCAGTGCCCACCCGAAGAAATAATAAGCAGCAACAATTGTCGTCGGTGGGGTGAACCTATGCATCCGTTGGGAATTTTTTGCTAGGATTAAGATAAGGTAGAAAAATTTTGTTGTTGTCATGAGTAAGAGGACTCAACTGCTCGAAGCAATTGTAGCCCTGCCGGAGGAGCTAGTTGACCAAGCTTTGACCTATGTGCAGATGTTGCAAAATCCGATTCAGGTTACACCGGGAGTTTGTGGAGGGCAGGCGCGGATTCGGAATACGCGAATTCCGGTATCGACTTTGGTGGCATATCGTCAACAGGGTGCACCGGACGAGGAATTATTGGCAAGCTATCCTAGCTTGACTGCGGCTGATTTGGGTGCTGCTTGGGATTATTATGAGCAAAATTGCGAGCAGGTTGATCGAGAGATCGCTCAAGATTAGTCCATTTGATGGCAATAAAGTTTTATTCTGACGAAAATTTCCCTACAGTAATGGTCAACTTGCTTAGAGCAGATGGACATGATGTGTTGACTTCCTATGAGGCAGGTCAGGCGAATCAAGGAATTCCTGACGATCAAGTTTTGCAGTACGCTACAGTTTCGGATCGCATCTTGATTACGGAAAATCGCCAGGACTTTATTGATTTACATCGCACCGTGCTCCATCATGCTGGCATTATCATTTTTAAACATGATCGCGATTATGCTGGGAAAATCAAGGCAATGACTGATTTTTTGAATGAAGACGGTCAATCTTCGGAGAATCGTCTGTTGCGGGTCATGAAGCAAAATACGAAGGGGGTCGGACCTAGTTTCTTTGTGCAGGAGTACGGCAGAGGTTGACTGCGCTGCCTGAAAAGACGTTCTAACGCACAGGCTCCCCCCGCTCGTGGAGGGTTGGGGAGGCTTCTTATTCATGTATTACATTTTGCTTCCAAAGTTTTCTATGACTATTTTTAGCATAATTTTCATTCACTAGGTATATTGACTAGGACTTACGCATTGACAGGAATCTGACTATGTGCCTTCAAACCCACTTTTTGTTCAAGATGTTCCAGTATGAAGTCACGAGCCATGTTAATTGTTGGTCACTATGAGACTTATCAATTACCGTGTCATCTCCACTTAAT
>JAQYWP010000427.1 GCA_029379285.1 Rhizonema sp. PD38 | reverse complement strand
CGGCTCGTCCTGTTTTAACAGGCGTCAAAAATCGCGGTTTATGCTATAATTAGAATATAAAATAGGTCAATTGTTACGACCCTACCTGCGGACTGTAGGAAACTTATGCCTCGGAAGATATCGATCCCGTTGGGGGTTGAGTCCAGGAACCATGCCTATGAAGTAGTTCGCTACTCGACAGTCGGATATTTAGGAGATACGGCTAAAACTCCTGAAGAATTTCCGTTTCTTTAGAGCGGAGAGCGTCAATCTTTGTGCGATGCTTTGCAACGGCGCACATCCGTATAGCACTTCATCGCTCGGGGTGTATACCTTGAAAAGGAGTGGTATCAATACGGTTCGGATAAGCAGGGGAGGCAGGGGAAGCAGGCTAGGAAAGAGTTCTCTTCTACCCCTACACAAGAACAGCCTGCCTTAACAAATAAATTTCTTAACCGAACCGTATTGGGAGTGGTATTAGTTAAACAGGCAAGCAATCGCCCTTTTCCACTGCACCTAAAGCCTTCAAAGAGGCTTTCTCTGCATCTGTCAAACCGGATATACCTGTAATTTTCATGCCTTCGTAAAGTCGATCTGATTTTAGCTGCTGTAGGCGGCGACACTTTTGGATGTCCCAAAGCTGAATACTTTCGTCTTCACTACCACTAGCAAGTAGTTGCCCATCAGAACTAAACGCTACGGAGCGAATTGCTGCTGTATGTCCGGATGTGAGATGGTCTAAAAAGTTACCTGTATTAACTGACCACAACTTGATAGTTGCATCACCACTTCCAGTAGCAAGGATCTGCCCATCGGGACTAAACGCTACTGAGTAAACTTGTTTACTGTGTCCATCCAGAACCTGGAGACATTCACCTGTGTTTATATTCCAAAGTCTAGCGGTTTGATCTTCGCTACTACTTGCCAGAGTTTTGCCATCAGAACTGAATGCTACTGACCAAACTATGTTTGTGTGATCTGTTAAAGTCGTAATACATTGCTCTGTGTCAAGATTCCAAAGCTTAACTGTACTATCAGTACTACCACTGGCTAAGATCTTACCGTTCAAGCAGAAAGCAACCGTCGTCACCCAGTAGTTATGTCCTGTTAATATTTTTAAGCACTCTTTTGTCTGTAGATCCCATATTCTCACAGTACGGTCTTCACTACAACTTGCCAAAGTTTTGCCATCAGGACTAAATACGACTGTCCACACCCAATTTGTATGTCCTTCTAAGGTGTGGATGCATTTGCTATTGCCAATATCTCTAATATCCCAAAGCTTGATAGTATTGTCAGCACTACCACTGGCAATAATTTTCCCATCAGGGCTAAAGGCAACAGAGCGAATGCGTCCAACATGTCCTACCAAAGAGTGACATTTACTTGTACGTAGATCCCAAAGTCCAATCTTGTGGTCATCACTCCCACTGGCAAGAATTTGGTTATTTGAACTAAATGCTACAGAATAGATATCACGAGTATAGCCTCGCAAAACATTAAGGCATTTTCCGGTTGCCACATCCCAAAGTCTTGCCGTTTGATCATCACTGCCGCTGATGAGTTTTGTGCCATCAGGGCTAAAGGCGATCGCCCACACCTGACTCTCATGTCCGAGTAAATTTCTTAAACATTCTCCTGTTTCAACATTCCATAACTTAATTATCCGATCTTCACCGCTACTGGCAAGGGTACGTCCATCCGATCTGAAGCGTACAGAGTAAACTTTTTTACTATGTCCACGAAATGTTTTTATGCATTCTCCTGAGGAAATATCCCAAAGTTTGACTGTATGGTCTTCACTACCACTTGCCAAAGTTCGTCCATCTGGACTAAAATGAGCAGAGTGAACACTGCCGTTGTGTTGTGTTAAAGTTTTCAGGCATTTACCCGTATTTACATGCCAAAGCTTGATTGTACCATCAACACTGCTACTGGCTAAAATGCTATCTTCATAGTCAGGCAGATTTGGAGGGATTGGACGGAAAGTAACTGTCAGAACCGAATTAGTGTGATCGTTTAAAGTTTTTAAACAAATTCCAGTGTTAATATCCCAAAGTTTGATGGTTCGATCTTCACTAGCACTTGCTAAGATTTCGCCGTGCGGGTGGAGGGCAACGGAGTGAACTTTATTTGTATGTTCTCTTAACGTTCGCAGACACTCACCTGTTTCTACATCCCAGAGTTTGACAGTGCTATCTGCACTCCCGCTTGCGAGAATTTTACTATCCAGACTAAAGGCAAATGCCCAAACCCAACCATTATGTCCTTTGTAGATGTGAATTTGCCTAATATCTGAAGTCCGCCAGAGCCGAATTTCTCCATTAATCAAGCCTGTAGCAAAAAACTTTCCATTCGGACTAAATCTCACGGCCATCAGACTTGACATTGTTTCAGTGAATACCGAGCTAGTCAGATCAGTGTTTTCTAAGCTAGTATTTTGCAAATTAACATCTTCAAGATCTGCCTGCTGGATCGTTAAATCAGAAAAATCACGCCCACTCAGGGTGAATTGAAGTTGACGCGACAGATTGATGAGATTACCAGCTGTATATCCCTTTTGTGGTGGAGACTGAGTTCGTAAGCTAGCTAACATTCTACGTAACTTGGGTTCGAGTTCTTTGCCGAAAACACTAAGTAATTTCTTTGCGATTGGTTCCAGAATCAATTGCTGTTGTGTTTTGCGAAGATATGAAAGCGATCGCGCCCTTATCAATGAGTAAGAATTGATAAATTCCAGTTTTTCTCCAAGTCTTATTTCTTCATAAGCCTGTTCAATCAACTGCTCTGTAACGTACTCCATGACGACAGATAAAGAGCGAAACCTACCAGAATCGGCTTCTTTTTCAATGAGACTTCGCCGCAACAGAGACTCGACTGCTTCCAAAACTCTGGTTACTGGTTGTGGTGCAATCAGGTTATCTTTAAGTTCTGTGAGAGAAACATAATTGCGATGAATCGCCAGCCAATACATCAGTTCTTTTTCTAAATTTGAGAGACGATCAAATTGCTGGACTAAAATAGTCCGAAAATCTCCGTAAACTGCAGTTTCAAGATGAATTTGGTTTAAAAACTCACTAGTGTTATTGCTAAATAAGTCATAAACTGTAGTGGCAACCATCTTTAAAGCTAAAGGGTTTCCTGAGTATCGTTCCACCAATTCGCTTAACTGAGCATCTGAACAAGAAAATCCCTTATCTTGAAGCATTGCCCAAGCTTCTTCATTGTTCAACCCCTTAAGGTGCAACACTTTTACTGGCAGGTTTTTTCCCTCAAGTAATGCGACTTGCTTGGGCTTTTCCCGACTAGTCAGCAGCAGACAACTATCATGTGCAGCCTCAGCTACTTTTTTAAATAAATAACCGTATTTCTCATACCCTGGTTTGTACTCTCCTGCCCATTCATAAGTTTTACCGTTACCACTACGGAGAACAGCCTCCACTTTGTCGAAAATCACCAGACAACGTTTTGTTTTCAAGACATCAATCAGTCGCAGAATTTTGCCGTTGTCGTTATCTGGTAACTTAAGCTCAGCATCTTGAAGTAGAAAATGTAGCAACTGTGTGAGAATCTCACTTAAAGAAGGAAGAGTGTGAAGCGATCGCCAAAAGAGATAGTCAAAATCTTCCCGGACTTTTTTGGCAACTTGTGATGCTAGCACTGTCTTCCCAATGCCTCCCATGCCCAACACCGTTACCAATTTACAACGATGAGGAGCATCGTCCACAATCCACTGCTCTAAGTCAGAAATTTCCTCTTCTCTCCCCCAAAAACCATCCGCATCACCAGCCTCACCCCAATCCTCACACCGTGTTGGACTAATTACCGAATTTTTTTGATATTGGGATAATAGCGTTTGCCTAAGGTTATTGAGTTTTTTATTACCATTACCTTCTATGCCAAACTTACGATAGCTTTCTCCTAGTCTTTTTCTCACTGCTGCTTGAGAAATATTTAATTTGGCAGCTATCTCGGCACCTGAGCAGTTCTTTAATGCCATTAGCAGGGTATCTCTCTCTGTTTTAGTCACACCATACCTGGTGGCTACCTCTGTAATGAAACTATCCGGAAGCTGAGACATATTGGCAACGCTCTCCTTTTTATCCTTGCTCCACACAATATATTAGTATGTGAGATAATCTTTTATAGCACTGACTAGCCTGAAAAAGACTATTTCTCCTAGCTCGAGCTTTTCGTTTTTGACTTTATTTCTCTCTAATCAGGATGAGAAGAAGTATATTCATTGGAACTTGGGACTTTTCAATTGTCATGTCTTACTGACATTCTACTGCATGAAAAGTTGTTGTCTTGAGGGAATCAAAAACTTGATTTACAGGTATTTATGCTCTAAAAGTCAAAAAAACTTGCACACAAGGGCGATTTTTAGCCTTTTCTTCAGTTAATTTTAGTTATTCTCAAGTATCACAACTCACTTTCTGTAGATCAATGTGAGATTGGCATTTGATTTTGTAAATTGTTTTACACAGAATAATATATTTTCAGAAATAATAAAAAAACATTGCAAAATATCTTACTTTTATAGCTGTATTATCTATATGTGAGGTAATCAGTAGTTTTTCCTGTAGCCGTAAGTAGTTTATAACCTTTTATCACCTGGCTTAGTGACTACAGTTAGGACTAACGGTCAATTTTACGGAGATTTATATGACTTACTCACCATTTACCGAGTTTTTCAGTGGTTCTGATACCATACACATGCACTTGAAAATTGGGGAGACACCTTTAGAAGCATTGCCTAAAGACAAAGGAAAGCTAGATATTCTTCCGTCGCAATCCTGCGTCATTGAATTACACCCAGTTTTTTCTCACATCAGCTTTTTATTGATTGAAACTTTGTCCGTCACTCAACATGGAGAGTTTTTTGCTCGTAGCAAACAAGGAAAATACGAAACTATCGTTGAATTGGGAGGACACATGAGTAAGCGCTACCGCTTAACGAAAGAGGATTTGAGAGAAATTCAACAAATTTACGAGCAAATACTAGACACTTGGATTGCATTGAGGCATTGTCGTAAAAAAAGCTGAGAAACTGTATTTACAGCCGTATTACTCTCTTTTCAGTTTAAGATAATCTATTCTCCTTTCCGCCTGTTGATTGGCTTCCTGGGAGCAGGAGTGGTTTTTATATCCGTATTCATCGGTTCGGAATAATACCAATTTCAAAAATGTTTGTAACATATGAGTTAATAGTCAGGGTGAACCGTACCGAAAGTCCCAACATAGGTATAATGGCGCATTCTTTTTTCAACTTGGTATAATTTGAAAAATCTAGTAGCTGAAGAGTAATCTTGAAGTAACAGAGAACAAGTATCAGATTTTACTCTACAGTTACTTGAAAGAAACGCAACAAAATATCTACAAAACGAAAACATTTGGCTTTCGATAAACGAGAAGTTTACAAGCCGGAGAGGTGATTGAAACCTCCCGGCTTTTTGTGTGAAAAAAATTTGCGAATAAGAGTGAAGGAATCTTCTATGAAAAACAACAGGTTATTCATCATTTTGGCGATCGCACTCCTCGTTGCTGTCGGCAGAATTCATCTAAAAAACACTGCCAGTCAACAGCGACTGGAAAGATCTCAATTCAAGGCTTACATTGCCTTAGAAGCGAATTCACAAGAAACTGCTGAACTTAGCCAGAACATTCTTTATCGATTGGGAAGGCGAATAAAGAACCAATGGACTGCGGTTGATATCTTCGTTGGGAATAAGGTGCAAAACTTGTATTCTCATGCAGCAAGGCGTCAAGATTTAGAAGCATTATCTCAGCGAGTCAATGTTATACAATCATCTGACAAAGCTTTAATCCAAGCTATCCAACGCTTTAAAGATCAGGTTGAGCAGAACAAACAGCAATCAGTCTACGGATTTATCGTCACCAAAGGTACTTCCAACCCATCAACTCTCGCAGCCATTAGTCAGATTTGTCAAAAGCTGGCTCAAACTAACTCCACAAAAATGCATATCGCCATTATTGGTTTGGCTTCAGAAAATCGCTTGCCAATGTCTACTGCTGTTGCTTCTGTACATGACAATGTGCAATTTACTAGCACAGCTGAGGTGGAATGGATTCAACTAATGAAAGTGGAGAGTGGGGAGTAGGTAAGAGATTATTCCCCATTACCGCAAAGCAATGTTACTTATAAAGGAAGTGCAAAAATGGGATTTTTTAGTTGGTTAATCAACTGGTTTAAGAGCTTAATCTACCTTGACAATCCACAGATGCCGTGGCGATGGGGAAACGAGGATGTCCAAAGTTTGTTTGATAATCCTCATACTCGTCCTTTGGCTGAATTCCTAGACACCTGGGAACCCCAATTGCTAGCGCAATGGTATGCCAGTGTTGCCCCAGCTGCAGCTCAAGCCCGTAAAGCAGCGATCGCTTTGGAAAAATTACGACAAGAAAAAAAAGAGGTAGCAGCAGAGCTAGCAGCACTATTTGCCTTATCTGCTCAATACGAAGATGAAAGTCAAAAGTGGGATCTGCATACACGCACCCCCAACCAAACAGAAAAGAACAAAGTTCGCTTCTCTTTGGCATATCGTTGGTTCTTAATTTTTCTTGGAGTATATCTAGGAGTACACTAATGTCACAAATTTACTTAGCTCAGCAACAAAAATGGCTCGATGACTATCATCGCTCCACTCGTGGAGCAATAGCCGGACTTATTGCCGGATGCGGTATTTACCTTGTTGCTACATACAATAATCAACTTTGGATTAGATCAACCTGCTCCCTATTTGCTGTTATTTCTGCCTACTCAGTCACACAAATACGATGGATCGCCAGAAATAATCTAGCAGTCCTTGAAGCAAGCAGAGACATTTCTGCACAAGCTACTGTTGATGACTTATTCTTGGGTATGCGCCCTGAGGATAAACTTCAATCTTCTACAAATGAAAATGGTGTCACCATCTTACCATTTTCATCTAGTAGTGATAATTAATACACCTTTTCAGTAATGAAGTAGAGACGCTCTTGGTGATCGCCTCTACTACTCACAACAGGAGTGCAAGATTACCTATCTTTTTGATCTTCAGACTTGGCTTTCTTGGCACGGGCAGTCGCCTCAACGGGGGGAACCCCCGCACAGCGCTGCCCTTGTCTTGGCGGT
>JAQYWP010000426.1 GCA_029379285.1 Rhizonema sp. PD38 | reverse complement strand
CTTGGTAGTCAGGGTAGTGAAGCACACGTTTGAGAACTTTTCAAACATCCTCTAAAGCGACACGAATTATTCACTTATGGTGTAGAATCAAGACAGATGTCGGAAAGCTCGTATTCAAAGAAATCACCAAAACAGTGCTGAGTTTGTCAAGGGGGGGTAGAGGAAAAGGGGATAAATCCAGCTTGGTGAAAGGCTTTCGGAGTGCTTTAACCACACCTAAATCATGATTTTCTTTCGCAGGGAAATACTTAATAGGGTCAGTAGCTTTGCCCTTGTCATAAGCGACACTAAAGGAGCTATTCAATTAAATATAAAATCTTTTCAAACTGAAACTTCTTAACCAAATCCCTAAAAGTCATGATCTCAAAATCATAAGATGCAGGAATTTGCTCAATTAGTTTCTCAACTAATTGAGCATCAGCATCAAGGGCAGCTTCATAAAATTTTGCCATCCATGTTTTTGGCATTTCTGCTAGTAAACAAGAGAAATTTAAAGTTTCTGATGGCACATTAGAAGGTCGCTTATCCGGTTCTATATGTTGGTAAACATAATTCACTCCCAGATGTTTCGCCATGACATCAAAAATAATTTCTTCTTGGAATGGTTTCCCCACAAAATCATCACACCCAGCCGACAAAACAGCAGCCTTTGTTTCAGGAAATACACTAGTCGTAATGGCTATGACAACAGTGGCTTGACCTTTTGTCGTACTTTTAATGCGTTTAGTTGCTTCATAACCATCCATAACGGGCATTTGCATATCCATCCAAATCAGATGGGGTAACCATGATTCCCAAATTTCAATAGCTTCTTGACCGTTAGTAGCTTCTTGTACCGCAAAACCAAGAGGCTTGAACATTTTAACTAATAATTGACGATTATATACCTTATCATCCACCACTAGTAAACGATATCCAGGTTGGTTAGGAGCGAGAGCAATGACACGACGCTTTTGGGGTTGAATGTCAATTTCGCTCTGCTCTACGGTACCGACTTTAATGTCAAATTTAAATATTGTTCCTACCCTTGATAGATTAATTTTGTCGTCGTTAAATTCCTGATGAGGAGTTCCAGGGGTGAAAATTCTGCCACTACTGATGACGGTGATTTCACCTCCCATCAAGCAGATAAATTGACGGCTGATAGTTAATCCTAATCCTGTTCCTTGTTGCAGTGTTTGTCCTGATGTAGTTTGTACAAATGGTTGAAATAGTTGCTCGAATTCTTCTACTATAATACTAACACCTGTGTCTCTGACTTCAAAAGTGATGATTGATTGGGGATTGGAGATGAGTGATTGAGAAGATTCTTCCCCATTCGCCACTTTTACTTTTACAGAGACACTCCCAGAATTAGTAAATTTAATCGCATTACCAATGAGGTTAATTAGCACTTGACGCAATTTCACTTCATCTGTGCGAATAAATTGAGGAACATCAGCAGCAGATTCAAACTTTAACTTTAGTCCCTTATCTTTAACTTGCAAACAAAAAATATCTTTCAGATCTAAGAGTAAACTTGTAAGATTAAAGTTATTTTCGGATAGCATCATGCGTCCAGCTTCAATTTTGGAGAGATCAAGCACCTGGTTGATGAGAGTGAGCAAGTGTTCTCCACTGCGATGAATGATATTAAGATTTTCTTGTTGTTGAGAGAAAAGATTTGCGTCTTGGCTCATCAGTTGAGAAAAAGCCAAAATCGCATTCAAGGGAGTTCGCAATTCGTGACTCATATTGGCGACAAAAACACTTTTAGCTTGGTTAGCAGCTTCTGCTAATTCTTTCGCCTTTGCGAGTTCGACTTCTATAAGTTTTCGTGAGGAAATTTCTGACTCAAGCTGTGCGTTAGCTTGCGCCAGTTCGACTGTGCGTTCATGCACTTTGAGTTCTAAGGTTTGGTTGTAGTTTGCAATTAATGTTTCTGCTTTTTTTCGCACAGTTATATCTTGAAAAACAGCGATCGCATACTCAACTGCACCAGTTGAATCAAAAATTGGTGTGCTGGTCACTTCCAGAGATATGATACGATCAGGTTGGTGTAGTTCTAAGTCTTCTGCTGTGACTTTTTCCCCCGCCAGACTACGCATGATAGGTAGTTCTGTAATTGGGTAGAATTGTCCCGTACCTGCTCGATAAACATGGTATTGTTCTGATAATTCCTCCTTCGTAACTGTCTGTAAATCTTGAATGTTGAGTAACTGCTGAGAAGTTTGATTGGTGTATATGACTTTTCCTGTGGTGTCTCTAATAGAGATTCCCACTGGAATGGCATTTAAGAATTGATTGAGGCGATTTTGATTTGATCGCACTTGAGCATAAAGTTTGGCATTGGTGAGAGCGATGGCTGCTTGAGTAGAGAGTAGTTGTATTATTTCTAATCGTTGTGGTGTAAATACGTGCGTGGCTAAATTATTTTCTAAATAAACAACACCAATTAGTTGTCCCTGATTCAGCACAGGATAGCAGAGAATAGACTTGGGTTGTTGTACTATGATATAGGGATCGTAAGAACTTAAGATTTTATATTTTCGGTCTTGGATTTGATTAACAGCATCGTCCAAAATAACACTTTCTTTAGTGCGAGCAACATAGTAGATAATAGACGTAGGTAGACAAGTTTCAATAGCAAGAGATTGCAATACTATAATCTGCTCGTTTTCAGTACTTCCTGATGCTTCTACCTTGAGGTTGCCCTCAGATTCTAAAATTAAATAACCTGTTTGTGCTCCAGCATGTTCCAACAAAATTTTTATCAAGATGGAAAGCAGTTTATCTAACTCAATTTCGCTCGTAATAGCAAACGATGCTTTCATCAATGTTGCTATATCTAAAGCTTGCTCTAAATTTCTGCCACTTGAGCGAGTTGGGAGACTGCTACGCGTGTCAAGAGAAATATTTTCTGTTTTAAAATTAGTGAAAAATTGCGGATAACGTGACTCTAAATCTTTAACTTTCGCTATCGCTCCCCACCGTTCATAACAATAGAGAGATTCTTTAAAATAAGTTTGGGCAATTTTCTCTTTTCCCCAGGTTAAATAAAATTTGGCAGCTAATTCATTAGCTAATGCTTCTTCGTTGAGATATTCATTTTCTTTCGCTAAGTTAATAGCGCGTTCGTAGTATTCTATTGCCAAAATTTTTTTACCCAAAACTCGATACTGTTCTGCCTTTACTAAATAGAATTTATGCAGATGAGTCATGGGAGCAAAATGCGACCATTTTTTGAGCTTTTTTTGGTTGGCTTTTACCTTCTGTAAAATTTCTTTCTTTGTGGAGTGAGAGACATCAAAATAGATAGCCAGATGCAATAAAGAATTATAGAAATGAGAGAGAGGAATTGTTCCTAAAGCACTGCCAAGATGTTTTTCAACCAATTGAGCATTTTCCAAAGCTTGCTGATAATCTTGGAACAGATATCCGAGGACTAACTTGTAAAAATAAATGGCATGACAAATATTCCCAGTATTTGCCTCTAGATGTATAGGCAACATTTTAACTTCGTCATAACTTTCACCAACTAAACGGCACTTATTTTCAGAGCGTCCCATCAGGTTCAATACAAGTTGTCTAGTGAGTTGGTTATAATAAAAAGCTGTTGTTTGCTTGAGTTGGCTGAGGGTATGACTGTACATTGCCATTTCTCGCTCAATGGTTGCCAATTCCTTACCCAATAAATAGGAATAGTAGCAGTATACGCAAGCTGAATAACTTGCATATTCTAAATCTCCGGTTTCCAATCCAATGGAGTAAGCATCCCGTAAAGGGGTTAAGCTTTCTCGAAGATGCTCCTTCCAATGTCTGATAAAATAATTAACTATCAGCAATGTTCTAGCTTTGAGTTCTTGAGCATTAAACTTATCGAGTAGCAACAAAGCTAGTTGACCAAATCGATAGCCAGTCTCAATGTCTCCTATTGTTTCCCCAGACAGAATTACTCCGTAAGTGGCATATGCATAACAAGAGATAGCAGTATTTCCATACTTAACCGATAAATTGACCTGTTTAAACACAATCAACGGCAATAGTTCAGGTATGGCAAGATGGACAGCAGAAACCATACCTGAAAGAATACGCATTGCTGCAAGCTGATCAGGAGCATTCATCACTGGCAGATCGATTAAGTCCTCAATGCCTTTTCCTCCCAAGCTTAACTTTGTTTTTATTAGTTCAAAAAGAATATCTAATTTTGTTGGTTTTTTGGGAAAGCAAATTCCCAACATCTTCAATACTGATAGTGCAGTTTCTATCGCTGGCAAAGGGTTATTTTGCGCCGTATGGGCTTGGATTTTAACTTCATAAACTTTTACTTTGTCCAGCAACGAAGTAGCTTGTTGCAGCACGAGAAAAGCCAATTTATCCATTTCCTCAAAGTTACCACTCCAGCTAGCTGTTTCGGCAGCTTCTACGTACAGTGCTAGAGTCAAGTCATACTGATGCAGCCAGCTTTCTGCACTCAGGCAATCCATACCAATTTTAAAGTAATTCCAGGCTGGTTCCCAGGCGGCTGATGCCTTCGCTTTTTTACCAGCGATGAGATTTAATTGAGCTAGGAAATTTCGTTCTGAAGGGACAGCAATTAATTCAATGCCAAAGTTTAGCTGATTGACGATATTAAAAATTTTTTGCTGGAGTTCCTGTTGCGGAGTATTTTGCAATAAAAATTGACCGATTCTCCAGTGCGCACCTTGCTTGTCTTCTAGAGAAATTTGGGAAATTGCTGCTTGCTGTATGCGGTCATGAGCAAATTTGTAAGTAATCGTTAAGTTATTTGGATCTCGGTCAGTCTTGAGGAATTTGTAATTATCCCCAACGGGTAATATCAATCCTGCTTGAATGACATGCCATAAATCATCTGCGGTTTCTCTTTGGGATTTTTGATGAATAATTGCCAGTGTTTTCAAATCGAAATCGTTGCCAATACAAGCAGCTAACCGTAAAACTTGTTGTGTTGGCTCTGATAATGTTTTAATTTTATCTGACATTAATTTTACAACATTATCAGTAATATTTCTGTTGATAATTTGTTTTAAATCCCAAGACCAAATACCAGCCTCTCTATCAAATTTTAATAATTGCTCTGTATAAAGTGACTTGAGAAACTCTTTAATGAAAAAGGGATTGCCCTGTGTTTTTTGCCAAACCAACTCGGCTAATCTTTGAGTATGAGTATACTTAGTTTTTAGCGTATCTGCTATGAGTTCATTAACCTGGTGTAAATTTAAGGGTGAAAGAGAGATATGGTTAACCGCTACCCCCTGCTTGTTCATCTCAGAGAAAGTCAGGATGGCAGAATGAGTTGCACTAACTTCGTTATCTCGATAAGCTCCAATCAAAAACAGATATTGAGTACGAGCATTGGTCATTAGTAACGGGAGTAATTGCAGTGTAGCACTGTCTGTCCATTGAAGGTCGTCTAAAAATAGGACAAGGGGATGCTGTCTCTGACAAAATACTTGGATAAAGTTTTGAAAAACTAAATTAAACCGATTTTGTGCTTCTATGGGAGGTAATTCGGGTACGGCAGGCTGTTTGCCAATAATCAGTTCAACTTCTGGAATGAGATCGATAATAATTTGTGCATTCCCTCCTAATGCTGCTGTAATATCATCCTGCCATTGTTGTAACTGAGGTTGAGTTTCGGTGAGCAATTGCCGTATCAATTCTTTAAATGCAGCCGCTAAAGCTTGATAGGGAATATCACGGTTAATCTGATCAAATTTTCCGGCAATAAAGTATCCGCGTTTTTCAGTAATGAGCTTAAAAAGTTCTTGGGCTAAAGCCGATTTTCCAATCCCTCCGTATCCAGAAATGAGCATGAGTTCTGTTTGCCCTTCACTGATTCGCATAAAGGCAGTCAATAAGGACTCAATTTGTGATTCTCTACCGTAAAGTTTTTGAGAGATTTGTAAGTTATGAGGAATATCTTGGCATCCTAAGGTAAAAGAATGGATTTTGCCGTTTTGATATTGATTGAGACAAGTTTCTAAATCTACTTTGATTCCCCAAGCACTCTGATATCGATTTTCCGCCGTTTTTGCCATTAACTTCATGACAATTTCTGAGACAGTCATGGGAATTTTTGGATTTATTGTGTGAGGAGGTATCGGTTGTTTCGCAATATGGCAATGTATCAACTCAAGTGCATCGAAAAACTTAAAAGGCAGCTGGTTGGTTAGCAATTCGTAGAAAGTAACACCAAGAGAATAAAAATCTGTGCGGTAGTCGATTCCTCGATTCATCCTACCTGTTTGTTCCGGAGAGATATAAGCTAATGTTCCTTCGATAACATTAGGACTTCTGAGGCAGGAATTCTCGTTTGATAGAATGCTAGACAAGCCAAAATCAATGATTTTTAATTGTCCCGTTTCAGGATTTAAGACAATATTAGATGGATTAACATCTTTATGAATGATATTATTTTGATGAATTTGACCTAATATATCTGTAATTTGGATAGCAATGTGGAGAAATTCAGCTAAAGAGAAGTCACAACTTTCTAGTAATATTTTTAATGAAGAAGCTCCAAAATCCTCTAATAAGATGACTTGTGTATTTTTGTATTTTCTTAACTCGTAGGCTTTAATCGTTCCCTCTAAATTGAGACTGCGAGTAATTTGGTATTCTTGCTGATAGCGGTAAAGTTCGGCAGGAGTGGGATAATCCTCTTTGAGGAGTTTTAAAACCAAAGGCTGCTGATTTTTCTTGAGGATGCCTCGGTAGACGAGAGTATTGGCACTTTCGTAGATTTGGCTGACAATTGTGATATCTGGCAGTGAAATCATTAGGACTCAAGTCTTGACAAAAATATGATTATGTGGGTTAGCTTTCTTTACTTTCCTTCTTTCTTTAATTAAGTGCAAGCAAAATCAACTTATGCACTTTTGAGATAGAAATGGGAGCGAATCGTTATGCACACAATATTTGATTTGTAAAGTGCGATTGCCCTAACAACGTTCGTTTTAGCTATCTAAAAAAAGATATTGCTTTTTGATAAAGCCCGAGTAATGAAATGCTATTTGCTTGATGTCAGTTAATACTTCACCCCACAGGAAATCCATTTAATATCAGGTTATTTTTAGGTGTTTGTCCGTTACCATACTGATTATTCAGTAAAAATATGAGATCTATAC
>JAQYWP010000425.1 GCA_029379285.1 Rhizonema sp. PD38 | reverse complement strand
CCTCTGCTCCTCCGCCCCCCTGCAAGCCTCAACAGATTAATTTCGCGATTCTGAACTGTATTGGGTTAAACGCGATTAATTGATGCAAAATGGTGAGGAACTTGGAGAAAATGATAAAATTCCTCACACTACGGTTTCGTTAGCCCTAAAGAGTACCCCGACAAGAGCAACTCGTGCTACATTAACTGTGCCTTTACAGACAAATCCAACTTCAAACTAATGCCTTTAGTAGAGCCTGAAGTTTGAGTTGAATTTCCGCAAGTTCTTTGTCAGGATCTGAACCTGCGACGATGCCAGCACCCGCGTAAAGTCTAGCGTGAGCACCATCTATGAGTGCGGAACGAATTCCAACAATAAACTCGCAGTTCCCATCCGAGTCTACCCAACCTAGAGGTGCAGCATATAAACCCCTCTCAAAGTTTTCGTAGTGCCGAATTTCGTTACAGGCAAAATCTCTAGAAGCACCTGCAACTGCTGGTGTAGGATGTAGTTGGGCGACGATCTTTAAAGGATGTACGTTTACAGGAACTACCGCATTGATCGGAGTCCATAAGTGCTGAATGTTGGATAATTGCCGCAGTCGCGGTGTTAAGACTTGGGGTAATAAACCAAGCTCACACAGGTGTTGGTTGATGAAATTGATCACGAGTGAATGTTCGTGTTGTTCTTTTTCGCTATTGAGTAAGTGATCGGCGTTGATGGCGTCTTCTGTCGGTGTTTTCCCTCGTGGTGCGCTTCCTGCCAATGCATCAGCGATTAATTTTTGATTGTGAATGGTAATTAAGCGTTCTGGACTAGCGCCAATAAAATTTTGTCCTTTACCATTACTTATAGAAAATGTATAACAATTAGGATGTATTTGTCTGAGGTTATTTAATGATTGAAATAAGTTGAAACGATGACTCGCGCTAATGTCTAGTACATCGGCTAGAACAATTTTCTTTAAATAATTCGAGTTTATTTTCTCCAAAGCTGACGAAACTGAACTTTTGAATTTTTCAGGATTTGCCACCTGCTTTTTGATATATTTCTGTGGCGGGTAATTAAGATGTGAAGAGTTATACCCTAAAGATTTAATAATTTCGATTTTCGTCCACAAAGCAGTTAAGATTTTTTGAATATTCACCCGCTCATTAATAATTGTATTAGCTACCAATACACAGTCCTCGTCTTTAACAGCGACTTGCCAACGAGGAAGAAAAATACTAGCTGCTGAAAATGGATAATTATCTTCGTTGTTATCAAAGAAACTGAAACTACAAAAAAATAGAGGTTTAGAAAAAGGTTGCTTCGGGGTATGAAAATAATTGATTTTGTGAAGACACTCTTGGATAAATTCTTCAGCTTTGATGAAACGGTTGTTGCCTGCAATTTCTAATTTCGCTACAGCGTCAATAGCTGCGATCGCCTCTTTTTTGCTTTTATTCTCCCAGTAAAAACTGAGTTGATTTGGTTGTGCCAGATGTTCCATTACTACCAAAGGGTCCACTCTGTCAATAGGAAGCGAAATACTGGCAATTTGTGAGCAATGACGGTTTCTACGATTCTGTTGTGCTAACAGAAATTGGCATAGCTCTTCATTATATACAAAAAAGTCAGCGCGACATGGAGAAAATGTCATATATCTAAAAATAGTAAATTTTTTTGAAGTTATCTACCTAAAGTGTGATAATTTGTGGTCGTATTATTTATTAGGTAACATAAAGAGTCACCTTTTAACTAGTGCATGTTGTGGATGCTCTCGTGCCTCACTCTTAAAAAAAGAGTTTTTCTTAAGAGTGTTGTTTACATCTATTGGATGTTAAAGCCATAAAAAGTCAAGCATTACGGGGTGGTAGCAGTTTAATATAATCACGAATCCGGATGACTACAAAGCTAATTTCAAATCCCAGTACTAATCCCAATACTAAGTTATGGATGGCGGCAATTAAACCGCCAATGTATACTGTTGCTATCATGCCAATATGGGTAGGAACGGCTATCGCTTTTGCGGAAACAAAAAGGTTAAATGGAGCAGTTTTTTCCATTTTTATAGCTGCTGCAATCTTGATTCTCGCTTGGGAAAATCTTAGTAATGATGTCTTTGATTCAGAAACAGGAATTGATAAACACAAATATCATTCTCTAGTAAATTTAACTGCTAACAAGCAATTCATATTTTGGTTGGGAAACTTGTTTTTGGTTTTAGGTTTGCTGGGAATCATAGCAATCTCTTGGTGGCAACAAGATTTAACCGTAATCGGGATAATTCTTCTGTGCTGTGCCTTGGGATACATCTATCAAGGACCTCCCTTTCGTTTAGGATACCAGGGATTGGGAGAGATCATTTGCTTTTTTGCCTTTGGTCCGTTAGCAGTCGCAGCAGCATACTACAGTCAAACGAAGAGCTGGTCTTGGCATAGTTTAGCAGCTTCAGTGCTCGTCGGGATTGCCACAAGTTTGATATTGTTTTGCTCGCACTTTCACCAAAGTGAGGATGACTTGGCTGCAGGAAAGCGATCGCCTATCGTCCGTTTGGGGACGCAAAAAGGCGCTCAACTCCTCTACTGGTTTACTGGTAGCATTTATGCCTTAACTTTAGTATTTGTGCTTTGGGGAATCTTCTCAGTGTGGACTTTACTGAGTTGGGCAAGTTTACCCTTTGGCATAAAGTTATGCCGCTACGTCCAGCAGTATCATAACCAGCCAGAAAAAGTCAGTAACTGTAAATACATTGCCGTCGCATTACACTTCTGGGATTGCTTGCTATTCGGTTTGGGATTTATGATTGCTGGTGGCTTATAGCTTTAGCTGTTATACCATTTCACGAAAATTTTGATACAATTCACTCCCCCTGCTTCCCCTGCTTGCCTAAATGTATCAACTTTAAAGTGAAACGGTATTAGCTTTAAGAAGGCAGCTATGCTGGAGGCAGAGGGCAGCTATGTATCCCCATAAATAAATGCGCGGGGATTTAATAAGGACACCGTATTTCTTGTGGCACTTTCCTCGAAACACATCTTTTTTTACCTTTCATAACGAAGTTGGGGGCTTGTACCCATACTGGCAGATGGAAAATAAATTCTTCCCTTCTGCCCTCTGCCCTCTGCCTTTCTTTGGTCAGTACTTCGCTGCTAACGGTTCTTCGCTCAATGCCTAACTCTTCTCCAACCAATTCCTCATCTCATCAGGCAACTCTCTTTTACTTCTACTACTTGTATCAGTACAAACGTGCCTGGTAAGTGCTTTAGCCACAACTACCTGAGCAACGATAACTTCATAAGTCACTTCAAACCTATCTCCACTAAACTGTTGAGGCATTAATTTAACAGCCAAACGATCCCCACAAAACATTGGGCGAAAAAAATCTACACTCGCGTGAACAATGGGAAAAGCTACAGATGGATGAGTAAAAAAATCTTTGAGATGAATGCCTGATGCTTCTAGAGATGCTTCATATGCTTCGTGACAAATAGCCAAAACATTAGCAAAGTATACGACTCCAGCAGCATCAGTATCTTGAAATCTCACAGTGCGAGTATATGTAAAAGGCATGGCAATTTTTACCTTCTGTCTACGGATAAAAAAATCAAACTAAGGAAAAACCTTATTTATAAGTCAAATACACAAACTAAGTTTTTTGTTCATTTAGTTTTGTTAATTTTAGATGCGTTTGCCCTGGTGACGCTCGTAAGACTAAGGCACGCAAAGAAATGTTTATTGATACTGGCTCAGTGTAATGGTTGCTGGCAAATTTATGAGGTGAATTTACTCGTTAGGAAAACTGTGGAAGTTTTCATGCAGTCAGGAATAGGTGCAAAAGGGCTGAGCAATCTCGCATGAGCAGTATTACCTTTGTTTTACTGCATAAGTTAACTAAAATTTTATCTATAAAAAGAAGTAAAAGCTTTGCTTTGGCTCAAGTTTTCTCTGCGACGATATTTTATTGACTTTGTCAAAGCGTAAGCCTGTGTCACTAGCCCTAGGCTTTTTTATGAATGACAACACCCGTGTCAAAACTATTTTGATTCTGGCTGCGAATCCTGCAAGTACCTCAAGGCTACGATTGGATGAAGAGGTGCGAGAAATTGAAGAAGGATTGCGGCGTGCTAATAAACGCGAGGAGTTTAAGCTAGAACAGAAGTGGGCGGTACGTCAGCGTGACTTTTATCGGGCAATTTTAGACTATAAGCCCCAGATTGTTCACTTTAGTGGACACGGTGCGGGAGTTGATGGCATTGTTTTAGAAGATGAAACAGGACTACCTACACTTGTTACAGCAGATGTCCTCGCCAGCGAATTTGCGCTCTTTGCTACAAAGGGAGTCGAGTGTGTAGTGCTCAATGCTTGCTATAGCGCAGAGCAAGCACAAGCGATTCGCCAATATATAAACTATGTCATTGGCATGAATACGACAGTTGGAGATAAAGCAGCTGTCGCATTTGCTGTGGCGTTTTATGATGCAATAGCCGCAGGCGAAGAGGTGGAGTTTGCTTATAAGCTCGGTTGTTCTCAAATGATAAGTTTTGTGGAGCAAGAAACTCCAGTTTTTTTAAAGAAAGAGAATATTACCGTCTCCACAGTACCTGTGATAGACATCATTCCTCCCAACCCCTACCAGGGATTGGCTGCTTTTGGGGAAGAAGATGCAGAATTTTTCTTTGGGCGGGAAACTTTTGTCAATGGCTTGGTGGAAACAGTTCATTTTCAGCCCTTAGTGGGTGTTATTGGTCCTAGTGGCAGTGGTAAATCTTCTGTTGTTTATACCGGACTCATTCCCCAGTTGCGAAAAGAAGGAAGTTGGCTGATTGAATCATTTCGTCCTGGGAATCAGCCGTTTTACCAACTTGCAACAGCCCTAGTGCATCAATTAGAACCGGAACTAGGTGAAACCGGACAACTGCGGGAAGCTGTTGGATTAGCAGGTGATATCCAGCAGGGCAAAGTGACCTTACAGCAGGTTGTATCTCGTATTATAGAACGTAACCCTCTTAAGCGTCTGTTGCTAGTAGCAGACCAGTACTCTCTGCCAAGACAAGGAGGAGCAGGAACGCTTTGCCGATATCTTACTGGCGGCGATTGCCCAAGGGGCAACGGCGGAGCCGAACGCGCAGAAAAGTGTAACACTCTTGTTCACTTTACGGGCTGACTTTTACGGCTATGTCCTCTCCTATCGTCCTTTGAGGGATGCATTGGAGCAGTTTACACCTAAGCTGCTAAGTTCCATGAGTCTGGAAGAACTTATTGCGGCAATTGAGCAACCGGCACAAAAGCTGGAAGTGCAACTACAACCACAACTTACCCAACGAATTTTAGATGATGTTGGGAGTGAGCCTGGTAACTTACCCTTATTAGAATTCGCTTTAACTCGACTGTGGGAGAAGCAGCACAGGCGCGTGCTAACTCACCAAGCTTATGATGAAATTGGAGGTGTAAAAAAAGCCATAGCCAATCATGCGGAACAGATTTATCAACAACTCGACCAAACACAGCAACAAACTGCACAGCGGATTTTTGTGCAATTAGTGCGCCCAGGTGAGGGAACAGAGGATACTCGCCGCATAGCCACCCTTGCAGAAGTTGGAGAAGAAAACTGGGGATTGGTGAGTTATTTAGCAGGATACCCAGCCCGTTTGGTTGTGACTGGGCGTGATGAGAAATCAGGGGAAGATACGGTGGAGGTTGTCCATGAAGCCCTGATCCGCGAATGGCTTACTCTGCGAGAGTGGATGAACGCTAACCGTCAGTTTCGCGTTTGGCAGGAGCGGTTGAAGGTGGCAATGCTTGAGTGGAAGAATAACAACCATGACTCAGGAGCATTGTTGCGTGGTGTGCCATTGGGTGTTGCAGAAGATTGGTTGCACAAGCGAGCTTCGGAAATGACTCCAGAGGAGCGAGATTTTATTCAGGTTTGTGCGAAACAACGGGATAGAGATCAACAGCAACAGGAACGCAGGCGACGACTAATAATTATCGGACTAGTTAGCTTTTCTGCGGTAGCCTTGAGTTTGGCAGGGTTAGCTAGCGTGGGTTGGTGGAATGCCGCAATAGGCCAAATTAATTCTCTTGCTTATACTTCGGATGCGCTTTTGAATCAGAATCCGGAGGAAGCTTTAAGAACAAGTTTAAAAGCTGTTGTGCAAATGCAACGTGCATTCTGGGTAGATGGAAATACTCATACGCAGGTTGAACTGACATTACTAAATACAGTTAACAATGTTATAGTACCAAACACCTTAGGAGAACACGCCAGCTGGATTAGTGGTATCAGTTTCAATCCGGATGGTAAAATCCTGGCTTCTGCCAGTGGTGACAGAAGCGTGAAACTGTGGGATACAAATACTGGCAAGGAAATCAAAACCCTTATTGGGCATACAAACCCGGTTAATGGTGTCAGCTTCAGTCCGGATGGTAAAATGCTAGCTTCTGCCAGTAATGACAAGAGCGTGAAACTGTGGGATACAAATACTGGCAAGGAAATCAAAACCCTTACTGGGCATACAAATTGGGTTAATGGTGTCAGCTTCAGTCCGGATGGTAAAATGCTAGCTTCTGCTAGTGCTGACAAGAGCGTGAAACTGTGGGACACAAATACTGGCAAAGAAATCAAAACCCTCACTGGGCATACAGACTCGGTTACTGGTGTCAGCTTCAATCTGGATGGTAAAATGCTAGCTTCCGCTAGTTATGACAAAACGATAAAATTGTGGGATATCAATACTGGCAAAGAAATCAAAACCCTTAAGAAGGATATAGATTCTAAGTTTTATGGTGTCAGCTTCAGTTCGGATGGCAAAATCCTGGCTTCTGCTAGTGGTGACACCAGAGTGAAACTATGGGATAAGAATACTGGCAAAGAAATCAAAACCCTTGGCGGGCATACAAACTCGGTTACTGATGTCAGCTTCAATCCGCATGGCTTGATACTAGCTTCTGCTAGTAAAGACAAAACAATAAAATTGTGGGATACGAATACTGGCAAAGAAATCAAAACCCTCACTGGACATACAAATTTGGTTAATGGCGTCAGCTTCAGTTCCGATGGCTTGATCTTGGCTTCTGCCAGTGACGACAAAACGATAAAATTGTGGAATACAAACACTGACCAACAAATCAGAACCCTCACTGGGCACACAAGCTCGGTTATTGCTGTCAGC
>JAQYWP010000038.1:14810-18300 GCA_029379285.1 Rhizonema sp. PD38 | reverse complement strand
AACTAGTAGGATCTGGTTTGACAGGACTGCTCATTTATGATTAGCGTCTGGTGACTCTCTCCTCTCTCCCCTGTGCCCTCTCCTTCTCCAATATATATTTTTCATACCAAGTTTGACGAAAAATACTGCATAAATTTGAAGGACTGTCCCTAAAGTTCGTATATGGGTGTATTCCTACGTAACTGAATTTGTATTTGTCACAATGTATTGCTCAAAAAATCAGGGGGAGTTGAATGTGATCAAGATATTAGTCGATGCTGACTTAATATTAGAGGCTCTTATGAACCGAGACAGGTTTGTAGGTGACATCAACGAGTTGTTGGATAGGGTACATCCACTGATTCAGATGTACGTCACAGACATTGGTTGGCAAAAAATATACACATATGCAAGCAGATTGCGGAATACCAATATTGCCGAGATGGTTATCGACTGGTTACAACAAAAAATTCATATTTGCTCTGTTGATCAAACTATTATCCAGCAAGCACGTTCATCACCCCTTAAGGACTTTGAATCAGCTGTAGAGTCAGTCTGCGCCAGTTATCAAAAATTAGATGCGATCGTCACTCACAATCATGATGATTTTGCTAACGATTCAAATAAATTTTGGGTTTGGTCAGTTGCCGAATTGGGTATGCGGGCAAATTTGGAAAGTCAACTTCAAGCAGCAAGTAGATGCAACAAGATACAAGTCAAGTGAGCGGAAACAAATATCATTCTGTAAAGAAATAAACAAAACTGGAATCACTGCCAATGATCAATGACAATGGACAGTCCCAACTAATCATCTTTATTTGTACTGACCAACTTAGTTCTTTGCTTTGAAGTTTAATTTATATAATAGCTGTTTGTCTCAAACAAGCCATGAGATCTATCCTTTTCATAAAGGACAAATGACAAAGTCTGTGGGAAATGCTGTTAATCCATTCCCTCCTATTTCTATCTATCCCTCATACTTAAATCAGTAAGTCAAATATTTATCTCTTTAATGAACTGATACATCCATAGTATATTTTAAGATCCCATTACCACTATCCTGCTGAGTAATATTAGTTCCAGGACCAGATAGTTCCACATTTACAGAAGATGATGTGGGACTGTAGCGTGCTGAAATTTTTACTGTGTGTTCTCCAACTGACAGTAATGGTGACAGGTTAATTTGCTCTCTACTTTTTGTCAGTCGTTTTACAACCTTACCATTAACAATAACTTCTCCTGTCAATTGACTTCCTGAGGTATGAATACTTAGTATATGAGGTTGACGAAGATCAACCGCACTGAGATTAAGCGAACTGTGTTGGTATGTAGAAGCATCGCTATTTTGACTGGTACTTACATAGCTACGCTGAGATCCTGAGGAATTGCTATTTTGACTGGTACTTACATAGCTACGCTGAGATCCTGAGGAATTGCTATTTTGGCTGGTACTTGTATAGCTACGCTGAGATCCTGAGGAATTGCTATTTTGGCTGGTACTTGTATAGCTACGCTGAGAAGACCCTGAGGAATTATTATTCTGATTGATACTTGTAAAATTCCTTTGGTTGTCGGGGGAATCACTAGAACTAATTTGCTGACTATTCGTTGTATTACTCATATCGTTACTGCTGTTGTCTGATTTCACTAAAGAACTGTGATTACTTGGAGAAAAATTGTGAGCCAAAGCCGTGGTAAAGGTAAAAACCAAAGCCGCACTACAAACAAAAAATAATAGGGTTTTCATGGTTATATATTAGGTTACAGCAGGTAAAAAAACTTATTTACCTGCTGAATGTTTATAAAAATTGTGAGGTTAGGCGACCGTTACGAAAAATATCGACTCAAATTCCTAAAGGAATAGCTTTAGCTGAAAATTTGGAACTGGACGCCTTATCATTATTTTACCTCTGATTTTTATTTGCTATTTATGAAAAACAGCATTTTTATTCAAAGGCGAATTGGGATCTAAAGAGGGATTGTAGACGTGTACTGGTGTTTTTACGCGTATACCAATGTTGGGAGTTCTGACACCAATGCGGCTGTTAGGATCGCCATCAACATATTGAGAACTGTTACGGCGTTGTTCACAGCGACCGGAAACACAAGTTTGAGTTCCGACAGTGGTCACTTTGCCACCAGTTGTGCCATCACAATTAGGACCAAAGTTTTGAGAAGTCCGATTGGTTTGATGCCCAACTCTTTGACCGTCAACCGCTACTTGCGTACCAACATCAACAGCGATACAACCAGCTTTGGCAGAAGGTACAAAAGAAGGTACAATGAACGGAGATAAAGCGGTAATTGAGAATAAGCTCAGGGAAAGTAATTTAAATTTCATAACGGTATTGTCGTAAATTATTGACAAGATGTCGTTGTTGTGGAAGTGTAAGTACGATTGACTCCACTGCCGTAAACATTAGAGTGAGTGCTTTGGCGGCTTACAGTTCTCCCATTACACAAAGGGATTTGGGTTGTTCGAGGGTAATATCTCCAACTCCGCAACGGTCTATAAGGACTTGGGGTCGTAGGAACGACGATTCCGCTTGGAGAGTATGAATTGTTAATCCTTACTTCACCGTCCTCAGTCACTGTGAGCCGAGAGTGGCTTGTTCGCATATCAATATCGTTACCCGCAGAAGCAATTCCAGCAGGTAGTGCAATCAGCAGAGACAGTGTTAGTAACAAAATTGATTGTCTGGCAGGCATGGCTAATATCCTTTTTTCAGTAAAACGACCGATTTTTACTTGAGAAATTTCGGAAATCGGTAAAACCTCTATCAACTCCCCCACTTTTGGCACACCACGGCACTGCTAACAGACACATTCCATTTTCTACTCTTACTGGCGATCGCTACGGAATGCGATGCTGACCGAAATATTTTGACTACTTCTCAAGATTTAGCAATGCCTTATAGTGCGACAGGCTTGAATCTTTAGGCTTATTGTTTCGTTTAATTCGTCAACCGTTTACTTAACGTATAACTCAATACCAAAAGCCGCAGTATTTCGAGTAAAAGACTTTACACTAGACTAATGTCTAAGGTTAGTAGCAATGACGGAATTGAATTTGTCTGTTTGATTGGTCAGCATGTTGATCGACACGACTACCATCAATAGCGGCACCATTTTGGTTGACTACTTGAGTAGAATGTTGCGATTGAGGGCTCCAACCGCAGCTGTAGTGATGTCCTTGTCTATATTGTTGCTGTAAGTTGACTTGATTGGCTTGTTGATTAACTTGACTATAACCAACTGCTGACGCATTCTGATTCAGTTCTTGCTGACTTGTTTGGTTAGCAAAGGCAGCAGTTGGAGCAATCATCATTGCAGCAGCTAATAGACCAAAGGAGTATATCTTTTTCACGAGCGATAACGACCTTATTAATTGTGTGTGTGTGTGTTGTAGTTTCGTTGCTTTCAACTAAATGCTACGGTGCAAGTCCTTTAGCAGTGGCGACGAGCAGATTGAGACTGATTATTTACAGTGCTATTAGACTGAGCAGTGGTA
>JAQYWP010000038.1:0-14710 GCA_029379285.1 Rhizonema sp. PD38 | reverse complement strand
GCGACGAGCAGATTGAGACTGATTATTTACAGTGCTATTAGACTGAGCAGTGGTAGAACCATCTGTAGCAGCACCATTCTGACTGGTACCCTGAGCAGAGTTTTGTGACTGAGCAGTAGAGCCTGATCTGCAAGAGCGACCAGAATAGCCGTAACCACCGTAGCCGTAGCCGTATGCAGGGCGGACACCACGACGCGCTCGATTAATTTGACTTTGAACTTGGTTATTGATGCTCTCTGAACTTTGCGCCGTTGTACTACCATTGGTAGCTGCACCATTTTGCTCGGTGGTTTGGACGTTATTTTGAGATTGACCTGCAAAAGCTGTGGTAGGTGCAACCATCAATCCAAAAGCCAACAATCCCAGAGTAATAGATTTATTCAACATTATGTTTGACCTCATTAATTGTGTATGTGTTTCAGGAATTTTGCATAAAGAGTTCTTACCTTCAGCTATTAGCTAACAGCTGAAGGCTTAAATTAGCAGCCGCGACGAGCAGATTGAGACTGATTATTTACAGTGCTATTAGACTGAGCAGTGGTAGAACCATCTGTAGCAGCACCATTCTGACTGGTACCCTGAGCAGAGTTTTGTGACTGAGCAGTAGAGCCTGATCTGCAAGAGCGACCAGAATAGCCGTAACCACCGTAGCCGTAGCCGTATGCAGGGCGGACACCACGACGCGCTCGATTAATTTGACTTTGAACTTGGTTATTGATGCTCTCTGAACTTTGCGCCGTTGTACTACCATTGGTAGCTGCACCATTTTGCTCGGTGGTTTGGACGTTATTTTGAGATTGACCTGCAAAAGCTGTGGTAGGTGCAACCATCAATCCAAAAGCCAACAATCCCAGCGCAATAGATTTGTTCAACATTATTTTTGACCTCATTAGTTATGTGTGTAGCAGTTATGTTTTTGTCAGCTATCAGCCTTAAGCTAATAGCATTCGGCTTAATTTAGTAGCCACGGCGAGAAGAAGCCGCTTGAGTCTGATTATTATGAGTGTTGCTCGACTGGGCTGTGGTAGAACCATCTGTCGCCGCACCATTTTGCACAGTATTCTGAGCCGAGTGTTGTGACTGAGGAGTAGAGTGTACTGGGTAATTCCTCCGGTAACGACCGTAGGCAATACCACGACGTGCTTTGTTAACTTGAGCTTGAGCCTGGTTGTTGATGCTCTCTGAAGTTTGTGCCGTTGTACTACCATCGGTAGCTGCACCATTTTGCCCAGTTCTCTGAACGTTACCTTGAGATTGACCAGCAAAAGCTGTAGCGGGTGCAACCATCAATCCGAAAGCTAACAATCCTAGCGCAAGAGATTTATTCAACATCTTTGTGTGACCTGATTAAATGTGTGTGTGTTGTAAAAGTAGAACTGGCGGTGCTTAGTTAACTTATATGACTAAAGCATTGACCAAATTTTAATTATGTGGTAAAGACTTGTTTGCTGTCCTTCTTTCTTTTATTAGGTGCAAGCTAATCAACTTATGCACGAGTGAGAGAGAAATAGGAAATTTTTGTTGACCTAACTATTGGAGAACAGAAGCGGAAGTTGGCACATCTCTAGGGTTACGCACACAAGAGTTCACTTGGAAAGTGCGTCAGTCCTAAGTCCTGTGCTAATGAGTCTAAATTTTGCAATGCTCTCATCGCTTGTATTAAAAAGGAAGAAGTTAGTCTATTTACTGATGAATGTTTTTAGCATCCACTGCCTGTGCGGGAATATTGAGTCTGAGTATTGACGATGCTGCTTGATTGAGCAGTGGTAGAACCATCTGTAGCCGCACTATTTTGGCTAGTACCCTGAGCCAAGTGTTGTGACTGAGAGATTAATCCAAAAGCTAACAATCCAAAAGCAGTAGATTTGTTCAACATTTTTTTGGACTTGATCAATCGTCTGTTGTGGATTTCAGGGAAGAAGACCTTTCACAACTGTTTGTTTTGCGTTACATCGACCCTTTGTTTGAGTCTATATAAGCCCTTTCTGGTGAAGTCACCTCTACAAAAAATACTTTACCCAAACCCTTTGGGTGTGTCAAGAGCTTAACCCAATGTTTTTGGATAAACTTTTTTTGTGAAATGGCTTGGGTATAAGTCCTTTTTGGTGGTAGTATGAATGGCTATAGGTACAAAAAAACTACTGTGGATGTAAAACACAAAGCAAAACCAATGATCGCTTCTTTGCGTGAAGAAGCAGGACTAACCCAGCTTCAACTCTCACGTCTTGTCGGCGTGACTGAAAGCACTATCCAAAACTGGGAAAGTGGTAGAACAGGAACAGATCAGATTGAAAGAATCATCAGATTCTGTAAAGCTCTCAATTGTAAAGTCGAAGATTTGATTGAATACGTCAGCGAATCGGCTGAAGAATTGGCAAAGCCAAGTTCTTTAGGTGAGATTCAAAA
This sequence comes from Rhizonema sp. PD38, assembly GCA_029379285.1. Classification (GTDB taxonomy): domain Bacteria; phylum Cyanobacteriota; class Cyanobacteriia; order Cyanobacteriales; family Nostocaceae; genus Rhizonema. The sequence continues at coordinate 12,304 of JAQYWP010000038.1, read as the reverse complement.
CTTATTGGGTACTGATGAGCCTTCTTCAAGCACTCCTAACCGCAAAACCAACTCCAAAGCTGCTCAAAAGCGTCTAGCTAAAAGCAACAGTGTTTAGTTGGTGATTGAGAGATAGTGGTTATGAGTAATTTTTACCCAATAACGACTACAAATAATAAATTCTTACTCTTGTTGCCATAAAGTCTCAACAGTAACAAATTGGTAGCCTTGTTGTAGCAACCGAGGAATTAGAACTTGTGTTGTAGCAGCAACATCTTGTCCACCGCAAGCACCGTCATGCAGTACAATTAATGAACCATTTTTTACCTGCTGTAGAATTCTCTGCACCACAGTGGGAACTCCTGGTCGTACCCAATCTTCTGGAACCACACTCCACATAACGGGGCGGTAACTCCACTGTCTAAACAAACTCAAAGTTGTTGGTGTGAATAAACTATTGGGAGGTCGGACATCACGTACTTTATCGGGGTGTAAGTGACAAGCATTGTAGATTGCAGCTTGAGTTCTTTCCAAGCTATGCTTCAAATCAGTCGCGGAAAGCAGAGGGAAATTTTGATGATCGTACCCGTGTAATCCTATCCAATGCCCGCGATCGCAAACTTCTTTCGCTATTTTTGGTGAACGGTTAACGCAAGCACCCAACCAAAAGAAGCTAGCAGGAATGTTGTAATAATCCAGAACTGCCAGCAGTTGTGGTGTATATTCAGGATGCGGACCATCATCAAATGTCAGCGCCACAACTTTGGAATTGCGATCGCCATCCCAAAGACAGTTCGGAAAAGCCGGTTTCAGAACTTGGTAACAAATCGGAAATAGGTCAGCAAGCTGCATTTTGAAATTGAGAAGAGTTCAATAATATTGTATCAAACTAGGGTGAGGAAGTTTTTAGTCTCAAATCGGCTAATTTTACTGAGAATAGTGTCAATTAATTAAATTTTTATACTTGCCTCTGTTGCGACGTTCGCGAGTGCAAAAGATAGGTTCAATCCATGAAACCCATATCAGATTAGGTTTAAAGAAAATACTGAGATTTTCAAATTAACCTGCACAATGTGGGTTAAGACAGACGATTTTCACCTAGTAGCCCCGATTTAAAAATGTGGAGCTACCAGATATTTCGTGTTATTTAGGTTTGGGTGAAACATTTGTTGGTGTAGGCGGTGACAAATCTATTGGTGTGGGGGATGCATTTGTTGGTGCTGGTGCTAGATTTGTTTGTGGTAATGGAATTTGTGGCTGCAAAGCTGCAGTGAAGAAGTAAACGCGATCACAGTACAGAGTTGAACTAGCACAGACAGCTTCTATGGCAATGTTGCTGGCATTGCTAACATCCAGCGATAGTAAAGCTTGTTGTGTAGGTACAACAGCACGGCTTTCCGCTAGCCTACCATCTAAATAAACCCTCACTTCCGCACCTGGACTTTTTATGTCATTGTCACGCATTCCAAAACCTAAATTTAGAGTTTGAAACACCAGTGTACGAGGATTTTCCGACTTTATATTACAAGTTAAGGAAGCTGAGCTATAGCCAGGGCCCAGATAAAACTGACTTGTGTAAACTGCTTTACCTATAGAAACATCAAGGTCTTCCTTACGGACATTACCAATTCCACTGTTAACACATTTCGCTCTTAATAGAGAGGTAGAACGCGGTACTTTAGGCTGCTTAGGCTCTTTAGACTGAGCTTTAGTATTTTCACAGCTAGTGGCAAAGCTAGAGATTAGTACGGTACTAACGAAAACTGAACCGATGAACTTAAGAATATGCATTCGCATTCAAAAAAGAGATGTTAATGTGACATATGCAAGCCAAAACAATAATACCGAATTGCAATTCATTTTTTTTAATTAGGAGACGGGAGACAGGAGTGATTATTTCTGTCTCTGTCCCATATCCTCCTGCTTTTCCACAATCTACTTCCTCAATTGACTCTGACGCGGAAGCGAACAAAGCCGGCGTTGTTACCGGGGATAGTACCCAAGTTGACAAGTACTGCACCGGTGGGATTGTTGGGATTCGAGCAGGTATTATTTTGAGGTAATGGTGATAAGGGAGAGTAATATGTTCCTTGGTCTGCACCGTTTCCGGCTCTGTTTACCGAAATACTATTGTTGCTATAAGTTGTTCCTGCTGGGATGAGATCGCAGAGCCTGACATTACTCAAGTCAGCATCAGGGTCAGCGAAATAGACTGTATACTCCACTTCATCACCGCTTTGTAAGGGTGTTGTTGCCGGAATATTGCTGACACCTATGGGTCTAACACCAGCTTGGTTGATGGCAGCGATGATATTAGAATTATTAGAATTATCAACATCTGTGAAAGAAACTCCACCTATGGTGTTCCCACCTCTGGTTGCATTGGTAATTCGCTTCAATAATTGGAGATTAGGGTTGCGGGTACCACTATCGGGGGAAGAAAGATAGAAACCAAAATCAATGTTATTGATCTGATTGTTCGATACGGTAATAATGTTCGGTGGAATTAGGGTAGAGCTGGAGCCAGACAGAGGATTGTTGACAGTGGCTCTGTAAGTGCCTGCGGGTAGGTTGGTAAAATTATATCTACCATTGCTATCAGTGGTGGTGTTGCGGGTGATGTCGTCAGCAGTCCCAAATTGACCATCAGGTCCTGCACCAGTTAAAGTGACGTTCACCGCAGGGAATCCTTGGTCACCTTGATCGAGAGTACGATTATTATTTCTGTCATTAAAGACTGTACCATTAAGCGAACCTGTTGCTGGAACTGGCGCACAGATTCTGATTCTAGTAAGACCAATCGTCTCATCCTGAAGAGGGTTGCCGTACTCTGTTCCCGCTTCATAAAGAACTCGAACTTGAGTGACGGGACCGGATGGGGTGACTTCGACGTTACCATCAGTGGTATTAGGAAATGCATTTTCGTTGATCCCCGATGCTACAACTGTACTGACACCGTTAACGGTAGTGTTGCTGACTCTGGTATCTGGACCGACCGCTCTACCTGTGACTCCAACACGCGTCGCTCCATTAAATGCCGACACCGTAATTCTATCTTGGTAGATAAAATCGGTACCTCCAACACGGTCACGAGCACCATTGCGATCAACATCTAGAAATGTTAGAGGGGCTGCTAGAGTCACTGGTTGTGAGAAGTTGATGAGCAGGGTTGCAGTGCTGTTTGGTGGTGCTGGAGTTTTTTCCAAACCGATATTAAGTTGTAGATTCGCTCCGGCAAAACCACCGTAACCTGTCGGCAATACAAATATTCCTGTTTCGTTTCTGTCGATCACTTGATTGGGTATGCTTTCGCTAAAGGAAAGGTTGGCAGTGACTCCACCTGCGGTGATGTTTTCAGCGGAAACTCCTGCAAAGTTAGTAGGGGTCCAATCGAGGGTTGCTGGTGCTGTCCCAGATGGGCATGTTGTCGTTGTTGTCTGTGCTAACACCTTGTCGCCGATGCCAGCAAGTAAGGAAACTGGTGGCATGGCGAAAAGTAGTGTGAGGAATGTACTTCCTCCTCGTTGCACGGTAAACCAACGGGGAGGATGAGCGATCGCTTTTAAGTACTGAAATAAAGCTTTCATTCTTCTTGACTTTTTGAATGAGTTACCTTCTGCCTCGTCGCCGTTCTATTTGCAAATCATCTTCTTGTTCGTTGATGATTAACTTGATACCTCTGATATCTCTAAAGATGATCTCAACGCGGCGATCTCGTGCGTAATCAACGATATCCGTACTACCCGGAACCTTCAGCTGAGACTTGCCAAAGGTTTGGATGGTCATCCGTTCTGGTGAAATACCTTTACGTAATAGATAATTTCTCACAGATAATGCCCGTCGTTTGCCCAATGCCAAGTTGTATTGCACGTTCGCACGAGGGTCGGTATAACCTTGGATATCGATCACAATATAAGGATATTGCTTCAAAACCTGGGCTATCCGGTCTAAGACAATCGCACTAGCCGGACTAATGAACGATTTGTCTAAAGCAAAGTGAACGTTACGCGGTACTTTGATCTCGATTGATGGTGGTGGTGTTGGTGGTGTTGGTGGCGGTGTTGGTGGTGCGGGTGGTACTGGTCGGGAAGTACATTGCACGGGTTGAATGTTCTGTACTTTGGGAGTCAGTGCCAGGTTGGGTGAAGTACCGGGAGGTCCGATGACTGATGCATAGGCAGGTTCTGATGTCCCGTATCTGGGATCGGTGGCGATCGCACTCACCGCATCCCCAACCTGTAAATTGTCTACCTCTACGCTAAAGTTCCCCTTCTGATCAACTTTGGCAGTCGTCAGGGGAGTTGCTAATGCTCCATAACCAAGGTCATAGACGGCATTTTTCCCTTGCTGATAATCACCTAAACGGTAAATAGTGACCGACGTGCCAGGATCTGATTTTCCCTGCAAAGTTACGCTTGTGCCAGTGGGTGCAAACGTCCGCTCCCGGAATTCTGGAGCGTTAATGGCATCGTTGCCTGTATCTTGGCGGCGATTTCCGGAGTCGCGTCTAGGGTTGGCACCATCTCCTCGTTGAAAATCGCTGACATCGAGATTTTGGAGGCTGTTGAGGTCAATACTCAAACCTGACAACGCCGCGAATTTGTTGTTCTCGATGATATTGCGATCGCTTTTGGGAAAAGCTGACACTACCACCCCTGGTCCTGTTTGATGGTCAATTTCGTTACCCAATACTTGATGGTTGTGACCCATCAAGTAAACTGCGGCCCGTCGCAAACGCCTGCCATTGTAGGTAATTTTATTGCTTTGAATTTGAACATCTCCCTCTGGTTTAAATAGATACACCCCAGCACCATCATTGGCACAGATTAAATTGCCTGTGATTTGGGATTTGGTCACTACCCCTTCAAACCGCAAAGCGTCCGGCATGCCATCAATGCCATTTCCCACAATAATGTTTTCTCGAACTACCGTATTTTCACCACGTACAGAGGTAATAATCGCACTTGCGTCATGGTAATAAATCCGGTTGCGGCGAATTGTTGCCCCTTGGGAATTAAAAACGTAAACCCCAAAAGCCGATGTGTTTTCAGGTAGCTGTTCGTTGCCTGTCAACCCCAACCAATTGTTTTCGATAACAACGTTTTTAGGTGGAACATCCCGTTTATAAAAAGGAAAAGTATCGTTAGGCGGTTGTTGTCGTTTAGTGTCAGGAGGTGGGTTACGATGAGCAATCACAATATCTCCGGGCGGCGTTGTCAGAGTCACTGGCTTGGGAGTCGTATCAAAAGCCAAGTTTCCTAGAATCTGCTTGATGGGACTGGCATTAAAACCGTAGAGGTTCAAGCCACGAATAGTTATCCCATCTGCCACGACTGTCAAACCACGAAATATTTCTTTACTATTTGCAGGAGTGATTGTCACTACCGGAATCGGAATGGCGATTTCTGCTGTTGCCGATTTTGTGGGATCATATCCTGGCTGAGTCGAACCATCAACAATCAATCCCGGAACCGATAAATCTGGCAATACTTTCTGTAACTGGATAGTCGTTGCACCTGCAGGCAGATTAAATTCGATCCGAGAACCACCAGTGATTCTTTGTACCTGTGCTTGTTCTGCACTGCTAAGTTTCTCTACAGGAAGCGTACCATTGACAATCTCAATCGCTTCTCGCAAAGTCAACTGATTATCCGCTTGGACATTCCCATCAAGGTTACTATTAACCACCACCCGGTAGGAGGCAGAGGGGGATATTTGCTGTGAAACAGTCTGTGCTTTCCCGTGTCCCTGAGTCTCCACGTCCTTCTTCACGGGTGTCTGACTGTACGCAACTAAAGGGAAAAGGGAAAAAGTAAAAGGTAAAAGGTAAAAAACTAATAGTCCGCTAAGGGAACTTGGTTTAGTGTAACTTCTCTGCGTCTCCGTATCTCCGCGTCTCCGCGTCAGTTTTTTCAATCTCGACATTACTCACTCACTCCTGCACACCTCAAATTCTACAAAAAGCTACTGGCTACTGTTGTTGAACAGTCCAATGTTAGAAAGCAACCCCGAATTTTGGTTACCAGTGAATTCACTCTTGACAGGAAGCGTTATTAAGTTGCGATCCCGAACGGGCAGCCCCTTTGGGGCGTCGCTCTCAGTATTGCTACGATTTGGAGTTAAGAGTGCCTGTGTTTTTTTCAACAGTTGGATCAACCGACTCTGCGGTGAAAGTGTTCCAGTTGCTGGCTGTACCTGAGATACGGGAATCTCAGACTCCTGCTGCTGCTTAGGTACTGGTCTTTGTAATCCAAAGCCGCCAAAGAGTTCATTCAACTTCAAGCTGATATTGACGTAAATACCATCTTGAGAACGGTAACCAGTAAAATCGCGATCTTTATTTGCATCGACGCTTCCAAAACTGTAACCTAGACCTATACGTAAGTCTGGTGTTAAATAATACCCAAACTCTACAGCTACCCCGAATTCATTGTAGTTGTTGTTGCTATTTGAGACTTGACCGATCCAACGTCCCTCAACTGCCAAATCCGTGCGATAGCCCAATTTATAACTTGCTCTCGCCTGCGCTAAATGCGCGGTATTGTCGTAGGAATTGCCACTATCATAAGTGACACCATTACGGAAAGCGTATTTGGCGTAAAACTCCCAGCGCCAATTAGGAGCATAAAGACCTTCTGCAGAAAAGAGGTGACCTGTTGGCGTCGAACCTTGCAGTTGGTTATAAACAGTTGTATCGTGATTTTGACGCCACTCGTACTTCAGCAAAGCGTTAAACTTATCACTTTTAGGATCGCGGTAGGCAAGACCGAGTTTAAAATTCGCTGTGTCTCCCAATTGTTGATACTGAATGCCATTAGCATTAAACCCAGTTCCTGCCGAAGGAAGAAAGGCGTTTTCCGCACCTGCTTGTAGATAACGTCCCAATATCGTGAAAGCGGGGGAGAGTTTACCAGCTATTGCTGCTGTAATAACAGTGTTGTTCGTTCTGGCACCATCATAATATTCAACCCGAGCGCTTGCCTTGAAGTTGGGATTGTCGGTATAGGCCATGCCAATACTGAAGACGGAACCGGAAAACAGTCCGAGAGTGGAAGCTGTTTGACCGACAGCATAGTATTCCTCATTCCGACGACCAGCAGCAGTGGCGTTAAAGATGTTGTTGAATACGTATTGGTAACCCAGGTCAAGCTTCAAACCGGGAGCAACGCGAACACCATGATTCAATCCCAAAGCACCTTGACCTTGCAAGCCGTTGTATGCGGACAATACTGAGTAACGACCTGTGAAGCTAGTATCTTTAGACAGCTTGCGGTCAACAATTGTATCTAAGGTGGTGATTGAGTTGCCTTGAAGTAACGCGCTTTTATCGTAAAACTGATGGGCAAGTCGGAATGTCACGCCAGGATATGCTTTCCAATCAAAACCCAAAGTCGTGCGGTTGGGGTACAGTGCGTCACTGCGATTACTTAAAGTCAGTTCATTTTGAGCCTGAAAGGTTAAAGTGTCGGTGATCGGAAGCTTGACACGAGAGACAAGTTGGTCTGCTGAGCCTCTGAACACATTATTAACGCGGTCATTGCGAGAACGGTTCACATACTCTACACTGACATCCGCAGAACCGAGCTTTTGCAAAATCCCGGCACGGAAAGTTTTGAGACTGTTATTGACTGCTGTACCCGGAGTCGATTGCGGTTGTGGGTCGAACAAGTCAAAAAAGTTTACACTTTGGTTTGGGGCAACGCCGTAGTTCTCTTCATAGTCGTAAGCGACTCGAAAACTAGTGCTATTTGTTACCTTTGCCAGTAAAGATGCACCGTAGCGCGTTTGTCCGGGTGTAAAACTATAAGTAGCGTTGTTAGCAAAGTTTGGTTCAACTGAACGGTAGTACGCACTGGCTTGAAAAATGTCAGCAAAATTGCCTAAAGCTTCTATTCTGTAAGCGTTACCGTTGACTCGCCGTCCATTCAGCAAGTCGCTGCTAGAGCGAGCAACTTCACCAACAATTTGACCAGAATTTCCAAATGAGGCTAAGAAATCGCCTCCATACAACTCAAAGTTTTGAGGTCCTTCGTCGTCCCGCAGGTAACTTGCTCCGGCGAATGTTCTATTTTCCAATTCGTGAGAGAAGTTGTATTGTAGTCGTCCACCGTAGACGTTGGAACTTTGACCGTTTTGATTTTGGTACGTGACGACAACATGTCTGACAAAATGATCGCCAAACGGATTAAGATCCGTTGGGTTGATGGGATGGAAAAACCTGATTGTTCCGCGATCGTAGTCAATGTCGTAATCTGTGTAGCGCAACATTTGCTGGCGCTCTAGCACTGTACCGGGACGATTGATTTCCTCTGCTTCTACATAAACGGTTTCACTTCCTGGAACCAACAGACGCTTTGAGAGGAAATAGTAGCCAGTAGTGCCGTTGGGTACGATGGTGTCTCGTTGGAAGCCTTGAACGTCATCAAGGTGACTGTACAAGGCAGTGAACTGCAAGGGACCAAAGTTGTAGTTGGCTTTGAAGCCGTGCAACTGACGAGTTGTGGCGGTATATAACTGGGAAGATCTGGAGAATTCTTCGGTGTTGAAGTCTCCCCACATGAAGTAATCAGGATCTGCTCCAGGTACACGAGACGTGCGTTCCAAACGAGCGTAAACACTGTCTATAGAAGGAGTCGTAGGCGTAAAGGTTGAACTATCGCCGTAAACGGGATACTGTTGTTCACAAAACTGAACGCCACCAAATAAGCGATTTCTACCTTCGCAATCTTCATTAATGGCGCGATAGCTGTTGAATGCGCCTGTAAATAACCATTCTCCGACTTTACCTGTAGCAAACAAAGATGATTTGAAATCAACCGTTGTGCCACCAATTTTGTTGGGATTGAGGAAATCCTCATATTTGCCCCAATAATCAGTACCACCTGCACCAATTCGCAAATTGACGACGCCAGTTGCTAGGGAAGGGCGGAGATATGTAGTGAATTCTAGTTGGGTGTAGGCTTCAATCGGAGTATCAACAAACTGGTTGAATAGAGAAGTATCTGTTTGTTGTGGAAATGATTCATCATTCGGCAGTATGGGGACTTCTCTTCGGGTAATTGGTGATGGTTTGTTGATTCTTTCTACTGCTGCCCGCACTCGGACTTGCTGGGGTTTGATGTCTGATTGCAAAGTCGCAATGAATTGACCGTTTCGGGCTAGCACCTGAAACCCCAGTTGATCTTTGTCTTGATCGACGCCAATAAATTTACCAGCACTAGTCGTCAAAGTCACCAACACATCTTTTCGGATGAGTTGACCTTTTTCGTCAAGAATTTGCCCTTGCAGCTTGATGATAGAGCGTCCATCAGCTTGGACTCGAGGATCGCCTACAGGTGTAATGACTATTTGTGCGCCATTAACTTTTGAGGATCTGCGAGTTTTGGAGGTTGAGGAAGATGAGGGTTTTAAGTTTTGTTGAGGTGAGGGAGATAAAGGGGAATTTGGGTTTTGTTCAAATTGAAGACGTGGGGTTTGTTGAGATGGGATTGGGTTCGCATACGGGTTTTGAAATTGAGTCCCTGTGTCTTGTTGAGATGGAATTGGATTCGCGGATGGGTTTTGTTGAACTGGTATGACAGAAGGGACTTCCTGCTGACTCTGGCGAAACAGTTCTTCTTGGTTGAGAGTCGGTGAGGATGCTGGGTTTTGTTGAGATGAGGAGGATGGAGGAATTAATGCTCCATCCCCTGCCTCTGCTATCACCTCTACTCCCGTTTCATTCAATCCGGAGACGGGCAATCTTTCTAGACTGACTTGTAACGAGTCATCGTGGGGTGGGACAACGCTACCACGTTGCAGATTTTCCTTCTTTAGTGCATTTCTCAATGTGGTAGCGCTGTTTGTTGATTGTTTCAGTTCTACCCTCGTTTGAGTTATTGTACTCGTCTGCCACTGAACATCTGCCTCTGGTACACCTGCGAAGGCAGCATTGCTTAAATTTGCTTTTGTACTTACAAATGAAGGTAAAACGACTGTCAAAACTACAGGTAAGATGCCAACGCTACCCTTAGTAACTAGGGCAAAGCGTAAAATAGGAGATAGTTGCTTTTGACCTTTTTGAGGCATAATTCCATTTTGGGTATTATGCACGAATAGCTTTCTTGTTCTCATCGCCTCTTCTTGGAAAACGCAGGTGTAACTGCAAAATTCACCCGTACCAGACTGCTAGGTGCTAGTCTTATCAAACGTGACTGGCTATTCTTTTCAATGAAATATTTATTAGGTGCCAATGCATATCCTGGTAAGCTACTCAGATCCAGCGTTGCTGAGCGATAGCCAGCAATGACGTTTGGTAGCGAGAATAGTCCATTAGCATCTGTGACGATGCGATTACCGTCATCCATGTAGATTACGGCATTCGGGACTCCAGGTTCGTTGGGTTGCTGTTCGCCGTCAAAGTTCTTGTCGATAAACACTCGACCAATTATGGTGCCACAATCAGAAACTATGCCCGGTCGAATCCGCAATTGATAGCTGGCTTGGTTACTTGTTAGGTTACCGGATCTGGCTTGTGCCAAATTTCTGCCATCTCCTCGAACCCCGTCTGGTGTCACTTCGACTGCATAACTTACACTCAAGCTTTGGTTTGGTGGTAGTACTCCTGTCGCAGTAATTGTTATGTTCCTATTTGTACTTTGGCTAGCTGTTACCGGAACTGACTGAGATCCGATAGAAGCTCTGAGCGATCGCGAAATAAATCGCAAACCAAAAGGAAGTCTGTCAGTAATCGTGACGTTCGTTACAGAAGAGTTCCCTGTATTTTTAATTGTCAGACGGTAAACTACAGTATCCCCTGGTTCAGCTGCTGCCCGATCAGCAGTTTTGATCACCTGTAAAGCTCCTTGCCCGGCTGTGAAAGTCACCGGATTGGAGTCAACTCTTCCTGTTATGTTGTCTGCTCCACCGTTAGCAGTGTTTGATATGGCTCCCGTTTGAGCAACAGAGGGAATGATTTTATAAGTGATAATACTTAGGGAGAAAAAGGCAAAAAAGAGGCTCCCTTGCCTCAGCCATGAAATTTTAGATGTCATTGGAAGGCATCAAGAAATAGCAAAACATTTTCAAGTACGTTTATGTTCTTAACTAAAAGACCAAATTTTCCTTACGGTGCTTGAATTCCCAAGTATGCCAAGCATAGTAGCAGCAAAAATCACTTAGGTGTACTTGGACTTTGATGTCATCACAGTTTCTTCACCATATCTTTATTTATTCGCTAATGAGAGCATATTACAAAAATTATGTCAACGGTATAATTTCTTAGTTTTTACGTTATGGTAATTGCTGCCTCAGCCTTAGATGGGTGTTAGTGCTTATCTGAAAGTGACATGCTGACATGAGTAACCCTTTCATAACTTAGGTTACGCACGTATTACAGCATTTTCAGTACACCAATTGCGTGAAATCTTTAGAGTCAAACGGCACTTGTGTTAAGGTTTTTTCTGTAGATACACGCATTAAGGTAAAAGTTGCTTCCAGATTCTATCGAGAAGTATACCCTTTCAATGGAGCAATCTCGTAAAGAAACAAACTATTTACAAACTATTGATACAAACCCACATATTATGCTTTCCCTCATCGCCTGTTTAAAGAAAGCATAATTTTTTAAGTTTGTTTACGTAAGAAACACAGCAGCGATGTTGACGGGAAGCACCGCCATAGGAAATTTGGACCACTCGTGACACTACGAGAGTTTGGAAACGCAGGTATGACAAACCTATAAGTACAGCTAATACGTAAGAGACGCGTTGCAAAGCTACACGCTTACTCTTATTAGTTGTGCTACTCAACTATCAAGCATATCAGCCCAATTTTATTTTTAGAACACCCATCGCTTGTAATCTGAACAAACTGTAGAACGTTTACGCTCTTGATGCGGAAATTCCCGTATCAAGTTAGTTTCCGCTTACATACATTCATCATGTTTGCTGCTAACTAAACTTGTTTCTAATAAATAATACAGGAAACGATGCCATAAATTACTAGATTAAATTTGTATTTTTTAGTGAACACTTCAGTAATATCAACCAGATAGTCTTTAAAAGGAATTAATAATATCCAAAGAATCTCAGTATTTTTCTCCTCTTTTCGAGAAGAGTCTCACCCATATTCGGATATTTATCTTCTAAGGATTAAATCTAAAAAGAGAAAAAATAGAAATGCATGACTCTAGCTATACCCCAGTTATGCCACTTAACAGTATTGGTGCGCTTGTGTCTTGTATCTTTGCGCTGAGGTAAGCATTTGCTCTTGGGGTGATCTTCTTAAGATTGTAATCCTAGTTACAATACATTGCTATACGAACAGCAATCATAAAATATATATT
>JAQYWP010000424.1 GCA_029379285.1 Rhizonema sp. PD38 | reverse complement strand
ATTGGGTGTTGGCAAGACTTGGAGGACAAGGAAGGAAAGTAGACAAGGCAGTTTTCTTATCTGTTTCGGGTAAAAAAAAATCAGTATATATACATAGGTTTTCATCTTCTTCCTGGTTTACTTTCCCCCCAAGTCTACCCAGTCTTACCTACATGTAAAAAACCTACCCTTGTGAGGGGGTTGGGGGTGGGGTTCTGTGTTTACGTAAATTATGGTTAATTAACCGGACATGATATTAGCCAAGTGTTGAATTAAAGTTGCAGCAAGTCAAAGGAATTACTCCGTTTTTATTCCCTTGTCAATTCTTAAATTTAGAATTGCTGACTGGACTACACTGTAGGCAACTTAGCAATTAGGCTACTTAAGTTTTCCACATCGTGTTGAAACCAGTTGTGAATCCATAGACAGTACTGGTCAATAGCTTGTTGTTCTGTTATATAACCTGACAGTTCCGATGCTATTGAATGGGCAACCCAAATACCAGACATAATTGCCTTAAGAACACCATGACTCGATGTCGGATCAACGACCATTGCGGCATCCCCAACGATTAAGTAACCACATCCGGCAGGTTGTGAAACAATTCGCCAGCTAACATTAGCCGCCCGCATTGGTTGATAAATCTGTAACCCTTGGAATTCTTCGGGTAACCAGTCTTTTGGAATTTTCTGATTTACAAATGATAAGCGCGTCCATTGATAAAGTTGCGATTGCGCTTCGCGCAGCGGCAAAGCCGATCGCACTTTAGCAGTCCACGTCCAACCGCAGGAATCAGCAACTATCAAAGGAGCATCATCTCGCGCTTTCGCTAACCCTGTGACATAACCATAATAAGCAATCAGACGCTCTGAGTGATAATTGATTTGTAACCCTAATTGTTGAGCAAGCCAATGATGATCTCCGGCAGCATCAATGATTTTAGCTGCCCGAAAAGTGGAGTGGGATGTCTCAACGCCAATCACCCTGCGCCCATCCATCAGTAAACCAGTGGCACGGCTTGGTTGTATAATTTCAACACCAAGCGCTCTTGCTTGATTGAGCAAAATTGTATCAAAATCGGCTCTCCAAGCTTGAAATCCTAGCCACGCTCCCTCTTCGTCTGAGCCAAAGGGGACAAACTCCCTGCTACCTTCCCACTGCACCCAGTTTCCTTTGTGGCGAAGAAAGCCAGCTGCTAAGACTGGCTCAAGGACACCTAACTGCTTCAGTAGTGGTTCAACACCAGGGTGTAATGTTTCACCAGGGTGTGTACGAGGAAATAGCTTCGACTCAATCAGGACAACTTGTAAGCCTAATTGAGCGCAGCGAATAGCGGTAGCGCAACCAGCAGGCCCACCCCCAACTACAAGCACGTCAGTATTAGACACTTTTTCTAGACCAGGTTCCATGATTGCGTTTCAACAGAATATTAACTGCTGTAACAAACAAGGTCACAGTTTCTTCAATTTTAACCAAGCGTTTTCGAGAATTTCCAGGGTCTAAAAATGAATCGCCATAACGATAAATCTCAAACCGATAGATATTTCCAGCAAGCTTAGTAAGTGTTTGAGTTTGTGCCTGTTGTAATTCTGAATCGGTCGGTTGCACTGGTTGGAAAGAAAACACGCTCCATTTTCCCCGATCATCAGGTACAATTCCTAAGACTTGATAAACATTAGCCATTGCCAATACTCTGGCTTCGTATTCACGCACATCCACCTTAGCCGTTAATGAGAGCGAAAATTTCTTCTGCAAAGAGTTCTCTACATAATCTGCATGAGCAAAATCGGAATATTCTATCAACTCCGTACCATCCCTCGTGACGCGTCGAGGTCCAACAATTCCATCCCAAGGTACATTGCCAACCTGACCAATTTCTGCATCTGTCAACGGGCTGACAGTGGGCCACATGGGATTGGGCTGAAATGTCCGGGCTGCATCAGGAGCCACTGCAGGCCAAAATGTGCTAAGTGCAGCACAAAGTTTGGAGTCCTCAGGAAAAGGACTACCTAAGCCGTAACTTGCTAAATGTTCCACTTGGTTGGTGCGATCAAAACTCACATCCCAACCAGGAGCAAATACTCAAGCCGCCGCATCTGGGAGATATGCTTGTCGGATTGTTGGGGAACCATTTAACGGCCTCTGTTGCACTGAACCCTGACGAGGTAACGAGACAATAGCAGTTACCGTTTTATCTTCTGCTCGAAAATCAACATTTTCTAATTGCAAGTTGGGAGCAAAGCGATCATCAGATAACGTTTCTGGCGGAACTTCCCAGAGATTCTGTCTGAGTCTGGTTGGTACTGACTGCTCTGTCCATTCTAATAGCTCTCGCTGGTCGCAACTGGGGAAAAAATCTGGTGCGCTTACTAGAGAATAGGCAGGCACGTTGCGAGGAATTGCCACTGCCAACTCTGGACATATTGCTTTAATTGACCCATCGCCTGTAAAATCAAGGTAGTGTTGAGCATCGTAACCACCTGCTCTCACCACCGCTTCCACATTTTTCCTATCGTTGAGATTTTCTTGTTGACCATTGGGTAATATTTTATGGCGAGCATGAACATACTCTGGAGCATGTCTTGCGTTCATTACCGGAGGAATTGATAGGCTAGAAGATAGGATTGGACTATTCGGTGGAACTTTAAAGGTGAGCAGCTTCCCTTGATAAGTAGCCGCTTCAACTAGATTTGGATGTACTACTGGGACTAAAAGCCCTGTACTAAAGTCAGAACCTGTTGTAAATTCAGCAATGCCATCTGTAAAAATAAATGGTGAGTTGCTAATGTCTGGTTCATTCCAGCCTGCGTTTTTTAATGCTAAATGAATCCGCCGCAGTTTTTGATTGACATGATGGGCATTTAAAGCGACTTGTAAGTCAAAGCCACGAATGCATTCTGTACCGTTGAATAGTTTGTGGAGGGGAACCCAGAATAGTCTAGTATTATCTCCATTCTGAAAACGCAACGGCCCAAAGCTCTGGAAATTACCAGTGCGTTGAACTGCAATGTAGGCAGAATAACGTGCTGGCAAGACGCGAAAAGTTTCTTTTAAGTCACCTTCAAAGCTTGGTAGAAATCCGCGCAGTTTTCCGTTATATAGCGGTTGAGCGGTTCCAACTCGCGCCACACCTGTGCGCGAAAAACACATATCTGCGTGCTGACGTTGGACAGTTTCCGAAGCCGGGCGATATTCTGAGGCAAACACAGCGATCGCTAACATTTGTCCTCTAGCTAGAACTTGCAAATCTTGTATTGAAGGAGGCTGCACTCCGTAAACAAAATTTTCGATGATTTCTAGTTCTGCGAAGGTTGGATATGCGCTCAGATTCTCACTCACCACATTGGGTGAAGCCAAGGCATGAAACAGCAAGCTCCGAGATGGATTTCCTACTTCTATTGCTCGTTTCCCTTCAAAGGCAAAATCTTCAAACCCTGCTATTTGACGATTGATAGCTGGTAGTTCTTTAATTAATTCTTGCTGAAGGTTTGTTGCCGTGATATCTAGCCCGTGCTGGAGTAGCAAATCTCGCCAGCCAACAGAGGCGAGGCGGGAACACACCTGTTTAACTTCATCAATGAGAGCCATAATTTATCTCCTCAATTCTACAGGTAAGCAAGATTAGGGACTAGCAAGAAAATGAGATATTGCTCAAGCTCGGACAATCTTAATATCTCATTTAAGACATGTTTCCCAACGTTACCAGAAAGGTTGGCCACGTTCTGACTTTTGTGGCAAAACCTTTATTTCTGTTTGATAGATTGCTTCAATGCAATATACAGTAGTAACCGTGTTGATTCTCGTTCCACCAAGCAGTAAAACATTTGATTGTGTGGGAGTTGCCATAGTGTCTAAGACATAAATCACCTCAATAGAGTCAGGGTTTTGAAGCTAGAGAACATAAGTTCTCATAGCTACATTCTTAAATAAGTGTCAGTGAAATCAACTTATGCACTTAACTAGATAGAACGTGGATAGTAGATAGCTGAAACAAAGTTAGCATAAATACTGAATTATTTGTCAGATCAGTAGGTAGCCTTAAATAAAGGTAAAAATATGTATTGAAGGTACGGTTTAGAAGAATGAAAATTGTCACATGTCATTCCTCAGTATGGCGACTGATTCCTTTGCTGGAAGCTTCTGGCAACGTGCAGATGGCAATTGACTGCTGGTTGCTAGAACAGCAAAAGTTGGGGCATTCCCCAACATTGCGATTTTACACTTGGTCGCCACCTGCCATTTCTCTGGGCTATCATCAACACAAATACCCGGAACATTGGCAGCATCTGTTTTGGCGTGAAAAGAAAGTAGAGTTAGTACGGCGTCCTACAGGGGGTAGAGCGGTGCTACACCAAGGAGATTTAACTTACGCACTTGTCGTCTCTGGACTCACTGGTAGTCGTGTTCAGATCTACCAAAAAATTTGTGAGTTTTTGATTCAAGGGTGGCGATCGCTTGGCGTAGATTTGCACTATGGTACAACTGGAAGCGGCTACATTCACAACCCGAACTGTTTTGGTACGGCGACTAGTGCAGATTTAATTTTGCCAAACGGTAGCAAACTCATCGGCAGTGCCCAACTGCGACGAGGCGAAACAATTCTGCAACACGGTTCCATCTGCTTGCAACCAGATACAGATTTGTTTGCACAAGTCTTTGGTACGGCATCACATCTAACCCCGCAACTTCCTCAACATCTGGATATTGAGAAGATTATTGATGCTTTGATTGCAGCAGCAAGTCATTGTTTTGGTATCCAGTTAGAGGTAAAATCGCTTTCTGATGATGAGTGGGAAGCGATTTTGGCAAGTTAAGGCATGTTGGTGTGTTACTTTCTGAAAAGACCGATGTTTCTCCCAATCAGTTTATCTAACCAGCGAGCGGGCAGCAAGATTGGGATTATCCAATCTCTCAATTGGTGTGGAAGAATAGTATATCTTGTTTTAGGCTTTCGAGTCTCAAAAACTTTTCTCTCGAAATTTTCCCAGTATTTCTGGAGAATAGCCTTGCTTACCAAGTGCGATCGCATATTTTTGAAATGCGTCAAGAGATTCCGCATAATCTGTTTGGGAATATTTGCTGAGATCTTGGACAGTTTCTTTGTCCCAAATAGATGTGTTGACTGCTCCTGTAATAATGTTAACGAGAACCTACTGGAACGTCGTTAACCCAACTGCCACCAATATCAATAACAAGCGAGGCAGTTGGTTTGAGAATACGGTGGAAACGCATTGCACGTATCTTTAAACTTCTCTATAAATTGAGTTGCATCTACATTCCCATACTCTTGTTGCGTACTAACGCAAACGGAGGTGATGTACAAATAAGGTCAATGCTATTATCAGGAATATCTACCATTAAATCTCAGCTATTACTTAAGTAAGCTTACCCAAACTTTGTCTTGTAGTAAAGGTTGCAATCCAGTTCCACAAGATGCGAAAATAATAATATGATAGCACCAATGTACTTTAATTAAAGACAGTAATATTCATCAAAGCACAAATTTTCCAATGTTTTCAAAATTTTTGAAGATTACCTTCTAGCATTATTTTTTTATATCAATGAGATTTATCCAGAAGAAACTGTCAAAGAATCAACGGCGACGTCGGTATCCAATCATTCATATTAAGATTAACGATGGACAGTTTAAAATCCAGGGCTTAGGTAGGTGGTATTCCTACTGGCGCGATCCTTATCATCTAATGTTGACAATTCCCTGGAGTGGGTTTTTAGCGATAATTGCTCTATTTTATTTAATGACCAATCTCATGTTTGGCTTAGCTTACTTTGCTGGAGGAGATTGTGTTGCCCACGTCAAACCAGGAGCTTTTCTAGATTGCTTTTTCTTTAGCGTGCAAACTTTAGCGACTATTGGCTATGGTGATATGTACCCTAAAACAGTATATGCCAATGCCGTTGTCACATTGGAAGCGATAACAGGTATGGTGGGAGTTGCCGTGCTGACTGGTTTATCCTTTGCACGTTTCTCCAGACCGACTGCCCGTGTCATCTTTAGCCATGTAGCAGTTATAGCACCCTATGATGGGGTACCTTCCTTGATATTTCGCACAGCAAATAAACGCGGTAACCAAATTCTGGAGGCGCAGTTGCGAGTGTACCTGATGCGTGATGATGTGACTGCTGAAGGGCGTTTCATCCGTCGGATCTACGATCTCGAATTACTGAGAAACCAAACACCTACCTTTTCACTGAGTTGGGCAGCTATACATCCAATTAATGAGTCTAGTCCTTTATATGGAATGACACCAGAATCCTTAATTGCCACGAAAACTACGATTGAAATTTCTTTAAGTGGAGTTGATGAAACAGTTGTACAGCTTATCAATGCTCGGCATACATACAGCGCCCAGCAAATATTGTGGAACACTAGATTTGTCGATATCTTCCACCGTACTGTTGATGGACACCGTTACATAGACTACAACTACTTTCACAACGTGGAGCCATTGGAGTCAGGAGATTGACTCAAGCATCTTCTTGAGGCAGTGTTTCTACTGGTTTAACCACAACACGACCGTTCTCCACTACAGTGCAGTTTTTTGAACTGCTTTTACCACAGTCAACCGAGGTATGAGCAAACTGCTGATGATGACGAATATTCTGCTCCTGCTGTTGTTGAAGACTTACTGCACAACAGGCGGCGTTTACAAACGACATATTTGGTACTTTGAGCTATATTTCTATTATCCATCAAAACACGGTTTTAATGAGGAAATTATTAAGAAAGCTTATAAAAAAAACACAAAATGTTAAGCAGTCAGTTCTGAAGGGCATTTTTTAACTGAAGGCGACACAATTTGAAATTTAGTACCAGAAGCGTGGAAATAAAGCTACCACGCAAAATTATTGGAAAGCCTGCAAGTCAAGCTTTGTCGATTTTTAACTCGTAAGCGTAAATTTTGCGCTCTTCATTTTCACGCTTAGCGAAGGAGCGCATCTCTTTGGAAACAGGACTCGCAGCTTCTCTTCAGTGTAAGCTTGCCAAGACAAATTTTTAATTCCGTGTAACGGTTCTGTAGGCAAAGAGTATCAATGGTGAATAGGCTCAATGCTTACATTGAAAGGTAGAGGGCATCCGGGAAGAAATACTAACAAAAATCAGCGTTGTGGAGCCAGTGCGTTGGGGAGCCAGTTACTAC
>JAQYWP010000423.1 GCA_029379285.1 Rhizonema sp. PD38 | reverse complement strand
ATATAGAATGTTGAATACCTGGAGCTAACTTGACCACTGATTGTTAAATAAGATTAAGTAATTATTACATTATGATTAAACCAAGGATATTAAGACATAACTCCAAGGCAGAATAGAATTTGATAGCAAACCAGAGTTTTAAAATACTCGTGAAGGTAGCTTCAATAAGATTCAACAAATAATTAGCAATTAGTAATTAGTAATAAGCTTAATTGGGGCTAGCATTATTATGTTCAGTAATTTTTGTGATTCGCATCAAGAAAAAGATCGAGAATTTCTCAATCAAACATTACGAAGTAAATTTCGATTACTTGATGGCTTGCGGCTACTTATAGTCGATGACAATATCGATACCCTAAAATTAATTACGATTATTTTTGAAGAATACCAGGTACGGGTGAGGACAGCTGTATCGGTAGATGAAGCCATTGAAGTCATACAAGAGTGGAAACCAGATGTTCTTATTAGTGATATTTGTCTGCCAGGGAAGGACGGCTATTCACTCATTCGCTATATTAGAAGCTTAGAAGTAGAGGAAAGAAGTTTTCTTCCGGCTGTGGCTCTTACAGGTTACGTGTTTCCAGAAGACTATATCCAAGCATTTAATGCTGGATTTCAGAAGTATATTCCTAAACCATTTGACCCTGATGAGTTAGTTGCAGTTGTAGCAGAACTTACTATACCAATTTTTTTGAGTATAAATACTGTAACTAAAAATGCTGCTTGAATCGGTAAGAGTTGAGGTTTTTCTGAATTGTCATTTTCTTAAACCTTCTTAAACTAGTCGTCAGGCATTCCTTAAAGTTAGATTAATGATTAATCGATATGTAAAGTTAGGTGAAATTTACTGCTAGTACATAAGAAAAGAGAATCAATCCGATCCCAATAAGACCACTGAAAAATAGCGGAATTAATTGAACATTTCTAGGCATCTTGTTACTCCTGAACTTCAATTTCTGATTTCCATCATCCTAATCTACACTCTAAAAAGCTTCTCTCTAAAGTATTAGACATAACTTAATAAGAGTGTTTTATTTAACAGAGAGTATACTTTACATTAGATTTATAGCTAGATTGTGCTGGTTGAGTTGCTTTTAAAAAACACAATTTTTTATAACTTCATCCTTGTTTACAAAAACATAGACTTTCTTTACGATCTGCAGAAGTATAAAAACTTATATTTTATAAAACGTAACTTGAATGTTCGTCCCATCTGAAGTGAATTATCAGAGCGAGTAGAGGCGTTGCCCGGAGGCAACGGCTGTTATCCTTATCACATCTGTAATTAGTGTAGAAACAAAAAGGTTATCCTACCTTCCGCTCAAACATCGATAATGGACTAATGAGGTGAAAATTAATTGTCCGTTCGTTGAAACCAACTGTAAGGGTGAGGAAAGCCCTACCCTACACAGAACGCTTGAAGGCGAACGCCCCTACATCATTTTCACTTCCTTAGTCTAATGACTGCGACTCCGATGACATTAATTCGTCTCGACAAAAATCTGTAAGCGATGAGAAATAATCTGTGACGGTACAAGGTTTTTTTGTCGATGACTCCCCTTGCTGAGTGTAAAATTATCTATTTTCTTCTTGACTTACAAGAGCGTTCTTAGGAGTGCGAGACGCGGAGCGTACCCAATACGCTTCGGTTAAGGAATTTATTTGTTTGGGCAAGCAGGGGGTGCTTTCTTGAGTAGAGCAGCAGGGGGGAAAGAATTACTTTTCATCAACTCTTTACCTCCCCTGCTCCCGAAGCTTATCCGAACCGTTACAAAGGCAACGTCCACATTGCTTTTTGCCTTTTACGACAATTACGAAGCGTCAGAAGGGTTGTTGAAGTATCTGCGAAGCTTATCTATAATCTAGTCCAATTAATCCCAAATTTATACTACACAACCGTGATCTGTAAAGAAAAACCAGAGGTTATGCTCTGCTGATCGCTCCACTCTCAAATCTTCTACATCATGAAAGTGGTTGGCAATTGTGATTTTTAGTTTCCACTTTACGTGGTTTCGTGCTACGGCTAACTCTTTTACTTTCTAGAGAAGAGTTATTCTTGAAAGTACTATTTTTTTATCTATAAAATGCGATCGCCTGACAGCGAAATCATTCACACAAAGATTGCGACTTTTGCCAGTAACCGAGATATTTCTCTTCTTTGTAGATGCGTTTTCCCTGAATATCACGCGCTTTCTATTGAAAAACTCAAGCATGAGTTGTCTACTATGACCAAACCTCCAATTATCGTCAAAATTTCTTTGTCCCTTCACGGAAAAGCTTAACAACTACGTTTATCAGTTTCATAATGCAACTGAATATCAAACCCTCGATGTTTTCGCAAGATCAGGAGTTATCTTGGGGTTCAGATTCCTGACAACTCTTACGAAGTCGGGAATCTTATTTGCCTAGGTATGCTTCTAAAACATGTGAGTTACGCTGAATGTGTTCTGGGGTTCCGTCGGCGAGATTTTGCCCTTCTGCTAAAACCCAAACGCGATCGCACAGCGACATAATCACATCCATATTATGTTCAATAATGAGGAATGTCATATTTTGCTGGTTCCACGTCGTAATGCGATCGCAAATCTCATCAATCAGTCGTGGATTGACTCCAGCTGCTGGTTCGTCTAATAAAATCAGCTTGGGGTTAGTCATGAGTGCGCGTCCCATTTCTAGTAATTTGCGTTGCCCTCCTGACAAGGAGCCGGCGTAATCTTGTGCTTTGTGCGCCAATCCCACGGATTCTAAAAGTAACATTGCTTGTTCTCGCAGTTGCTTTTGTTCAGTGGCGATCGCGTGTTGTTGAAATTGCACCTGCCAGAAATTCTCCCCAGTTTGTTTTTGTGCTGCCAGCAGCATATTTTCCATCACCGTCAACCGCGACAAGGTTCGCGGAACTTGAAAGGTGCGTACCATTCCGGCACGGGCAATTTGGTAAGGTTGTAAGTTCTGAATGGGTTCGCTGTCAAAAATGACGATTCCTTTGTCCGAACGAATGAAGTTAGAGAGTAAGTTGAATAAAGTAGTTTTACCAGCACCGTTGGGCCCAATCAACCCTGTGATGCTACCATTTGCAACTTGAATTTCGGCATTATCGACGGCTTTAATCCCACCAAAGCTTTTACAAAGTCCACTTGCAGCCAGTAGTGGCATTTCTGATGACTGGTTATTTACCAAGGGTAAGTTCCTCCTTTTTACCTAAGATACCTTGAGGACGCCAAATCATCAGTACCATTAAGATTAAACCGATAAGCATGATGCGAAATGCACCTAAACGTGCTTCATCTAAGGGCAAAATTTTATCTAAGTTGCGGGTACCCTCATAATATATAAAGTAAATGACCGTACCCAAGATTGTGCCGAGATTATTACCAGAGCCACCTAAAATCACCATGATCCAAGCATCAAAGGTTTGCTGCGGTTCAAAGTTATTCGGGTAAATTGCGCTGATTTGCCAGGCATAGAAAGCACCGGCAACACCTGCGATCGCACCTCCTAACATAATTGATTGGAGTTTGTACCAAAAGACATTTTTGCCCAATGCTCTCGGAACTTCTTCATCTTCGCGGATGGCTTTGAGGACTCTACCCCAAGGCGATCGTACCAAAATTTCTAACCGCCAAAAGACAAAAGCTAATATGAGTAGTGATAACAACATCAAACTAGCTTTCGGGTTACTGTCATTAAGTCCTATAACCCCAGAAATATAAACTGCTACTGACAAAACAGCCAAGAGAATTCCCACGACGAGACGAGATCTCAATTCTCGCCGATTACCAACTTTATTAGCTGAATCAACTTCAGACAATCGTTGTGCAGAACGAATCCATCGCCACAACTGCCAAAAACTTAAGCCTGCCAACAATGTCAACAGCGCGATCATGCCGAATTTAAGGAACAAATTGGGTGCGTCTGAGAGGGGGATAGGATAAGTTTGCACGCCAAACGCCCCAGGTGTCCAGTTATTACCCACAGGTAAATCTTGGTTATTGACGATTAGACGAATTAATTCCCCAGTACCTATAGTGACAATTGACAGGTAATCTTCTCGCAAGCGCAGAGTTGAGAAACCGATGACTAACCCCAATAACGCGGCGACACCTGCTCCTATTAGTACTGACAGCAATAAGGGTACACCTTTTAAACTTAATAATACTGTAGTATATGCTCCCAGTATCATGAAGGCGACGTGACCGAAGTTAACTAAACCTGTAAAACCCCACTGTAAATTTAGTCCTAAAGCAAATAAAGCAAAAATTGAAGTGGAAATTGCGAGGAAAATTATGTAATCAGCCATACAGAATTAGGAGTTAAGGGTTGTCTTGACGCGATATGTCGCATCTTTCCAAGAGGTGCGTGGGGGCGGGTTTTATAGAAATAATATAGATGCAAACACAATATCTCATAAAACCCGCCCGCACAATCGTCGCTGGGGGCGGGTTTTAGACAAACAATCTTGAGGCAAACACAATGTCTCGTTAAACCCGCCCTTACAGAAGCGCGGGGTTGCTATTCTCCTCTCCCTGAGACAGTGAATGAATTCTACAATTTTTCTGCTTCAATTTGTCTCACAACTGTTAGCGCTGAGTAACTGACGCCAGCTGTACCCTCGCCTGGATGGGTGGAGTCGCCAGTTAGCCACAGATGTTTGATGGGTGTGCGATTGGCGAAACCAAAGGGGCCAAAAGTAGGTATTCTTTGACCAATACCACCAACTATACCGAGAGATCTGGCAGTGTAATGGGCGAAAGTGCGGGGTGTTGCGGCTTCTACATGAATGATGGTTTCTGGTTTCAGGTAGAAGAATTTGCTGAGCAGAGCGATCGCTTCTTTTGTATACTGTTGTTTTAAGGCTTCGTAATCTTCAGTCTGCCACCACTTTTCTGGATCGACAAAGGTAGACGCAATAATCGTCGCTTTCCCATCTGGAGCACGTCCATCTCCAGGATGGCTGACGGAAACAAATAGGGAATTATTTTCGCCAATCGGACCAGAGGCATTATACATGAATTGGAGATGAGGCGGACAGTTGGGGGGAATAGCACTTTCGTCTACGCCCAAATACACCACAAAAGCGCCTGATGCTGGAGGTAGTTTCTCCACTCGCTGCTTGTAGCCTTTGGGAACTTGATCTCCCAAGAGTTGCACCAAGTTTTGTACGGTTACATTGGCAATTACGCCATCGGCAGGTTCTGTCCACACTTCACCTGTTTTCTGATTGCGAATGACGACTGCGTTAGCTTTGCCATTCACAACATCGATTCTTTCTACTGTATGACGCATCAACAGTTTACCACCATCTCTAGTGAAAGCGGCAACGAGGCGATCGCTCAGTACCTGCATACTACCTTGAAGGTGAAATAAGCCTTGCGGTTCTTGAGAGACACTCAATGCCGTAGCAGCATATAGAAGTGCAGTCTCCTGTGCATCAACTTGTGAATACAGCTTGAGTTGCAGATCTAAAAATGTCCTCAGGCGGCGATCGTTGCCGAGTTTGTAAGCATTCAAGGCATCTCCCACGGTAAACAATGTATATGGTACTGTAATTAATGTACCGCTACGCACTGCCTTTACCAGCTGTAACAAGTCCCACACGTTACGCGGTGGTAGTACCGGATCGCGCCCTTGAAATTTCCAACTGGCATTGAACAAAGCTGCTATCAACTGCCAGAATGGTTCGCTACCGGGGAATTGCCGCAAGCGTTCTTCGTGCCATTTGTCTGGATCGCGCCAAACATTAATCGGGGTACTTTCTCCAGGTAAATACACAGCACATGCCGGATCGCATGGTGTTGCTTCTGGAAGGTTGATTCCTAATTCCGAGAAAATTCGGTGGTGAATTCCTCCTGCCTCTAACCCTGCCACCTGACTAGCTCCGACATCAAAGGTAAAGCCTTGACGCTTGAATGTAGAAGCACATCCCCCAGGAGCGATCGCTTGATCCAGAGTTAGGACATTGTAGCCTCTATGAGCTAACAATGCTGCGGCCGTCAAACCACCAATTCCCGCACCAATAACAATAATACGTGATTTCCTTTCACCAACACGGTCAGGCATTGATTTTTATGACATATTTCTTAATATTTCTAATTCTCATTTTAGAGGATGAGAGAAAAGTCGGGATTCGTCTTGCTCAAAAAGCGATGGATGGTGGAACGCACTTACAGGAAACCTGATGGGGTGTCGCCGATTAGTTCAGAGATTATGAACGAATGCCGGAAACATCGGAGACGTTTATTTACCTTGCCATGATCCGGATCATCGTGAGGCGATTAGTATAGAATTTGACCCCCTTAAAACTTTTCAAACACCCTCTAAAATAATCTTCATTAATCTTCTTTCCTTTTACCCTTTTCCTTGGAATTATGACGCAGGATGAGTTATTGGTACTGATAGATCGCGCGATGGCTGAGGATTGGCGAGAGTTAGACTTGTCGGGACAGGAGTTGACTGAGTTACCTGTAGAAATTGGTAAGTTGAAGCAGCTTGAGTCTTTGATTTTGGGAAAGAAGGTTGAAGGTTATGAAGTCGTAGGAAACCGCATTCTCGAACAGGTTTCGGGCAACAATTTAAAAACGCTTCCACTCGAACTCTTGGGTTTGCCTAATTTGCGTAAGTTGGATATTAGTGGCAATCCTTTAGAGAGCATTCCCGATGTGGTAACGCAAATACTACATTTAGAAGAACTTATTTTAATTCGAGTAGAGCTAACTGAAATACCTAATGCGCTCGCTAAATTAACCAATCTGACGCAGCTTGTCCTCAGTTACAACCAAATAACCGAGATTCCAGAGGCACTCGCTAAATTAACCAATCTGACGCAGCTTGAGCTCAGTGGCAACCGAATTACCGAGATTCCAGAGGCGCTTGTTAATTTAACCAATCTGACGCAGCTTGAGCTCAGTGGCAACAAAATAACCGAGATTCCAGAGGCGCTTGTTAATTTAACCAACCTGACGCAGCTTGTCCTCAATATCAATGAAATTACCGAGATTCCAGAGGCGCTCGCTAATTTAACCAATCTGACGCAGCTTGTCCTCAATGGTAACGAAATAACCCAGATTTCAGAGGCGCTCGCTAATTTAACCAATCTGAGGGAGCTTTACCTCAGTGACAACCAAATAACCGAGATTCCAGAGGCGCTCGCTAATTTAACCAA
>JAQYWP010000422.1 GCA_029379285.1 Rhizonema sp. PD38 | reverse complement strand
TCTCAGAAACAATATGTGGTTTTTGAGTATCTATACAGATCAGATATAGTGTATTTTAATCACTGTAAAGGTTTTGAGTTTCGCACTCCTGACTAATCTAAACTCCAGTATATTAGTAATCGCGTGGGTGAACAGTTTTCACAACAGTAAGTGACAACGTTTCGTCTTGAACCTGGTAAATAAGGCGGTATTCATTTACCCTAACTTTGTATAACTCTTCTACACCCATGAGTTTTGCAGCTTCAACTGGACGAGGATTAATTGCTAGTTCTTCCAACTTCATTGCTAATCGTAGCTGAATATTAGGTGCTAGTTTTTGAATTTGCTGTACCGCCACAGGTGTAAGTGTCACCTGGTAACTCATAATTTTAACCGCTTTTTCAGTTCATCAAGAGATATTGTACCGACCTTTGCTGCTTCCTCTAATGCTGCGCGGGCATATTTTACGTCTGCTTCATCCTGTTTTGCCTCAGCATTTGAATTGCGAAAAATTTGTCGTGGCTGTTAACAATTGACACTTAACTGTTTAACCCAGGCGCTTGACTTTTTTACGAAAAATCTGACTGAATTTAGGAAATTTAGGGTAGGCAAGGTTTTTCCGCCATTCTTCCATATAAGTATAGAAAACTGGGGTGAGGTAGAGGGTTAATATTTGAGAGAACACCAATCCACCAACGATCGCAATCCCCAGAGGACGACGAGCTTCCGAACCCGAACCCGAACCAATAGCAATTGGTAGTGTCCCCATCAAAGCTGCCATTGTCGTCATCATAATTGGACGAAAGCGAACCACGCAGGCTTGGTAGATGGCATTGAAAGGATCTTTCCCTTCTTTTCGCGTTTGTTCAATAGCATAATCTACCATCATAATGCCGTTTTTCTTCACAATTCCAACTAGCAAGATAATGCCGATAAAGGAGTAAAGATTTAACTCTACCTGAAAAATGAGTAGGGTTAATAAAGCGCCAAAACCTGCCGAAGGCAAACCGGAGAGAATTGTCAGAGGATGAATAAAATCCTCATAAAGGATACCCAGAATCAGATAAATAACAATAATCGACACCACCAACAGCGATCCTAAATCGTCGAAGGACTGCTTGAAGGCTTGTGCTGAACCCTGAAAGCTTGCGGTAACACTTGCGGGTAAAACTGTCTGCGCCATTTGAGTGAGAGCTGGCGTTATATCCCCTAAGGACACACCAGGTGCCAGGTTGAATGAGATGGTAGCAGAGGGAATTTGACTGACGTGGTTGAGAGAAAGGGGACTGACATTTTGGGTAATCTTGGCGAGCGTATTTAAGGGAACTTGTGTGCCATTGTTGGTGCTAATGTAGAGCATTGATAAGGCATTAGGATCTCGCTGAAACTGTGGTTGTAATTCCAAAATCACGTAAAATTGGTCATTTGCAGCGTAAATCAGCGATATTTGACTAGTTCCATAGGCACTGCTAAGAGCGCTTTCAACCTGCTCAGCCGTAATCCCAAGAGTTGCTGCCTTATCATGGTCAATTTGGACTTGCAACTGAGGAGTACTCATTTGAACATCGCTGTCAACATCTCTGATTCCCGGTATAGTTCTTACTTTCTCTGTTAGTTTCGGAACATATTCATAAAGTTCTTGAGAATTGAGACTTTGTATGGTATATTGATACTCCGAATTTGTTTGCTGTCCGCCGATAGGAATGGCATTTGGCGCACGCAAGAATGCCTGAATACCGGCTACTCTCCCTAACTTAGGTCGCAGCTGAGCAATAATTTGCTCGGCATTAAGCTTGCGTTGAGAGCGTGGCTTGAGGAGAATTGTAATCCGTCCTGAGTTAACTGCCGCATTGGGACCACTGGCACCAACTATTGAGTCAACAGCAGCAATATTGGGATCTTGACGAATGATTTCAACAATCTTCTGCTGGTGACGCAACATATCATCAAAAGAAATGTCTTGTGCAGCTTTCGTATTACCCATAAGTTGTCCGGTGTCCTCTGTGGGCACAAACCCTTTGGGAACCACTGTAAATAGGTAGAATGTAGCCACCAAGATGATACCGGAAACGATTAGCGTCACAACACGGTATCTGAGAACCGGTCTCAGAGTCAACTCATAACCGCGCAGCATGATATCGAATGCACGTTCTGAAATTTTATACAAGCGACTTTGATTTTGCTGGTGGGATGCACGGAGAAAGCGACTGCACAACATCGGTGTCAGGCTGAGAGAGACAAACCCCGATAACAAAATAGCGACGGCGATCGTCATGGCGAATTCGTGAAATAATCCACCAATTAATCCACCCATGAACAGCATGGGAATAAACACTGCTACCAGCGAAAGTGTCATTGACAAAATGGTGAAGCCGATTTCTCCCGAACCTTTTAACGCTGCTTGCTGAGGAGATTCACCCATTTCTCGGTGACGCACAATATTTTCCAACACAACGACGGCATCATCGATCACGAAACCGACGGAGAGTGTTAATGCCATCAGCGAGAGGTTGTCCAAGGAGTAACCTAAGATATACATCACCGCAAAGGTGCCGATGATCGCCACTGGTAGCGCCAGACTGGGAATTACTGTAGCACGTAGGTCACGTAAAAATAAGAAAATGACCAGGACAACCAGAAAAACAGAGAGAACTAAGGTGAATTGTACATCCTCGATAGAAGCCCGAATGGATAGGGAGCGATCGTACATAATGCCCATCTCAATAGAGTTGGGCACTTGCTGGCGTAGAGTTGGCATGAGTTTCTTAATGGCATCAACGATCGCCACCGTGTTCCCATCCGGTTGCGGTTGTACCGCTAAGACAACGCCGGGATTGCCATTATAAAGGTTTGAGACTTTATCATTTTGCACGCCGTCAATCACACGACCTAAATCTTGGAGTCGTACAGCCGCACCATTTTTATAGGCTACAATCAACGGTCTAAAAGCCGCAGCATCCTTCAGTTGACCATTAGTTTGAATAATGTAACTTTTGTCTTTGCCAGAAAAACTACCTGTTGGTAGCTCGACATTTGCGTTGGTTATTGCTGTCTGTACTTGATCTAACCCGATTCCTCGCGCTGTCAACTCTCGCGGATCTAGCTGAACTCGCACGGCATATTGCTTCTGCCCGTAGACTTGCACTTGAGCAACCCCATCGATCATCGAAATTGGCTGACCAATTGTCACCTCCGCGTATTCGTCTACTGTAGAAATTGGGAGCGTTTTAGAATAAAGATAAAAATAAAGGATTGGCGCAACCGATGGGTTAACTTTACGGTACGTAGGTGCATGCGGCATATTTGTGGGCAATTGTCCAGCAGCTGCTGAAATTGCTGCCTGTACATCTTTAGCAGCATCAGCTACTTTGCGGCTGAAGTCGAATTGCAAAGAAATGTTCGTACTGCCCGTTGAACTAGTAGAGTTGAACGAATTCAGTCCGGCAATACTAGAAAACTGTCTTTCCAAAGGTGCAGCAACAGCTGATGCCATCGTTTCCGGCGTTGCACCTGGTAGACTGGCTGAGACAGAGATGAATGGATATTCAACGTTAGGTAGGGCACTAATGGGTAACAACTGATAACCCATGAGTCCGAAGATTAGGATACCCACCATCACCAGAGTCGTCATGACGGGACGACGAATGAAGATTTCGGAGAGGTTCATTGTTAATTGTTAATGTTATTGTAGTAAGCGCTGAAGCGCTTCAAAGCCTTAATTTGAGCGTTTCAGCGCTCACCACGAAATTTTATATTTAATTTTGCATACCGACTTATCCATTAAGAATAGGGTAGGCAGTGCCTTAACTCCTGCCTCATACCTCCTGCCTTCTGACTTTTACCTTCTGTTTCTTACCTCCTTTAGTGATTGTTTTCCGCCATGCCTCCATATATGTATAGAATACTGGTGTTAAATAAAGTGTTAATATCTGGGAAAATACGAGTCCACCGACGACGGCAATACCAAGAGGACGACGGGATTCGGAACCTGCACCAAATCCGACGGCTATTGGTAATGTGCCCATTAAAGCTGCCATTGTCGTCATCATAATTGGTCGAAAGCGAACCAAGCAGGCTTGATAGATAGCATCAAATGGACTTTTGCTTTCGTTTCGCTGCGCTTCAATCGCAAAGTCCACCATCATAATGCCGTTTTTCTTCACAATACCGACTAACAACATGATGCCGATAAAGGAATAAACATTCAATTCAACATGAAAGATTAAAAGCGTCAATAACGCACCGAATCCAGCCGAAGGTAAACCAGAAAGAATAGTCAGAGGGTGAATAAAATCTTCGTAGAGGATACCCAGGACAAGATAAATTACTAAAACAGCAATGACAAGCAATACTCCTAAACTTGGTAGTGAAGATTGAAATAGCTGACTCGCGCCTTGAAAGCTCGTGGCAATACTGCCAGGAATCACCGTATGAACGAGTTTGTCTACAGCTTCTGTAGCATCTCCAAGGGATGTTCCGGGTGCAAGGTTGAAAGAAATTGTTGCCGCATTCATTCGACCAAAGTGATTGACCATTAATGGTCCAACTCCTTGAGTAAGTTGAGCAAACGTACTCATGGGAATTTCTTGACCCCAGTTGCTGTTTGTGCTAGTAGAATTATTACTGGAGCCACTATTAGAGTCACTATTAGATGTTCCACTGCTGGAGCTACTATTAGATGATGTTCCACTGCTGGAGCTACTATTAGATGATGTTCCACTACTGGAGCTACTATTAGATGATGTTCCACTACTGGAGTTGATATAAAGCTGCATTAAAGCATTTGGATTTTGCTGATACTGAGGTTCAAGTTCTAAAATGACTTCGTACTCGTTGCTGGCGTCGTAAATGGTAGACACTTGATAACCACCGTAGGCATTTCTCAGCGTGCTTTCGATTTGATTGGCAGTAATACCAAGGGCTGAAGCTTTATCTCGGTCAATATTAATTTTTATTTGTGGCGCTAACTGTAAGTCACTGTTAACATCTTGAAGTTGCGGAAGGCTTTTCATCTTAGCGACGAGCTGCGGAACGTACTGCTCAAGAGGTTGAACATCGGAATTTTGTAGCGCTAGCTGATATAATCCTGAGGTTTGTTGCGTTCCTACGGGTACAGCAGGTGGATTTTGTAGAAAAACTTGAATACCGGGAACAGATGCTAATTTGGTTCGCAACGTTTGCACAATCTCGTCGGCGCTGGCTTTGCGTTGTGATCGCTGCTTAAGGCGAATCAACATATTACCGGAGTTCCCCGCAACTGCTGCTCCGCCACCACTTGCGCTGGAGCTAGGACCAATGTTAGAATTAACAGCCTCTACATTGGGGTCTTGCCGGATAACATCGACTGCTTCTTTCTGGTGACGCACTAAACTATCAAAAGAAGCATCAGATGCTGCCTGCGTCATAGCGATGATTTGTCCAGTGTCTTCGCTGGGGATGAAGCCTTTAGGAACTACCACAACTAAATAAACAGTGACGAATAAAAGAGCACCGGAGAGAATCATTGTAGTCCGGTGGTACTTTAAGGCTTTTTTGAGACTCCAATCGTAAGCACCGAGGAAGCGATCAAAGACATACTCAGAGGCTTGATACAGACGACTTTGATTTTCATGATGTGTAGGACGTACAAAGCGACTACACAACATTGGCGTGAGACTGAGAGAAACAAACCCAGACACCAAAATTGCCACGGCGATCGTCACGGCAAATTCGTGGAAAAGTCGTCCCAACAATCCACTCATAAACAGCATTGGGATGAACACTGCTACAAGAGAGATTGTCATCGACAAAATTGTGAAACTGATTTCTTTAGATCCATTCAATGCTGCTTCCAAAGGACGTTCACCCATTTCCATATGGCGAACAATATTTTCCAGCATGACGATCGCATCATCCACCACAAAACCCACTGAGAGTGTCAACGCCATCATCGACAAGTTATCTAGCGAGTAACCCAACAAATACATTACAGCGAAGGTGCCAATCAGCGATACGGGTAACGCCAAACTGGGAATAACTGTTGCCGAGAGATTTCTTAAAAATATGAATATAACGAGAATAACCAGACCGATAGTTAAAATTAAAGTAAATCTTACATCATCTACTGAGTCGCGAATTGACTGCGACGCATCGTAGAAAATACCAACATCAACTGATTGGGGAATTTGCTCTCTCAGTTTGGGTAACGATTGCTTGATCGTGTCTACAACCTGCACTGTATTCGTACCCGGTTGGCGTTGAATCGACATAATGATGGCTTGGGTATCGTTATACCAACTTGCCACCTCGTCATTTTGCACACCGTCGATCACCCGACCGAGTTGATTGACGTAGATTGGTGCTCCATTCCGGTAAGCAACGATTAGCGATCGGTAAGCTGCGGCATCTTTCAATTGCCCGTTTGCCTGTACCGTAAAATTCTTGTGAGTTCCGGAAAGACTACCTGTGGGCAAATTGACGTTGCCTTGTTGAATTGCAGTTTGCACCTCATCCAGTCCAATCTGCTGAGCAGCTAACTTCTGCGGATCAAGCTGAATACGTGCCGCATATTTTTGAGAACCGTAAACTTGTACTTGCGCTACACCACTGACTGTTGATAGCTTTTCTGCCAAATAGGTTTCGGCATATTCGTCTACCTTGGAGAGTGGCAATGTTGGGGAAGTTAAGTATAAGTAAAGAATCGGTTGTTCGGCTGGGTTAACTTTGCTGTAAGAGGGAGGATTCGGTAAATCCTTGGGCATCTGTCCAGCTGCTGCGGAAATTGCCGCTTGCACATCCTGAGCGGCATCATCAATATCACGATTGAGGTTAAACTGGAGGGTAATTTGACTACTTCCCAACGTACTCGTAGAGTTTAGCGAATCGAGTCCAGCAATACTGGAAAATTGCTTTTCCAAAGGACGAGCAACAGACGACGCCATCGTTTCTGGACTACCACCCGGTCGCAATGCCGTCACTTGAATAGTGGGAAAATCAACGCTGGGGAGGTCGCTAATTGGTAATAACCGATAACTCATCACGCCAAAGATGAGGATACCTACCATTACCAAGGTCGTCATGATCGGACGACGAATAAAGATTTCTGAAATATTCATAAATTAGGGTTTTGGAAATGGGGAATTGGAAATCGGGAGTAGGCAATAAAGAGTTAGGAGTTATTATTATTATTATTATTATTTGTTCTTCTCC
>JAQYWP010000421.1 GCA_029379285.1 Rhizonema sp. PD38 | reverse complement strand
GTTATACATGATAAAGCCTATTCTATCATTTTATAAACAAGAATCCTCACACAACAACCGCCCCCAGAGAGTAAACAAATGCTTAAATATCTTTCGCTGTCAGGATGGTGGCGCGTGCAACCGTTCCTAAACTATGTTGTTGTCGTGATCTTAATCGCACCCCTAGTCGTAGCATCAGGTAACTCTACTTCAGCTAACCAACCTTTGGTTGCTAATCTCGCTACCGAAAATCAGGATGCGATACCAACGGAAACTGCTCCTGTTGAAGATGTGCACTCACTTGACGCCGCTCAAATATCAAAAGTAGATCGCAACGAAGCGTTGACAAAAAGACTAAACTCTAATTCAATCCCTGTAGTTACCGCTAATGCACAAGTAGTACCAGTAAATGGAATAGAGTCTTCGCGCTTAGACGAGATTCTCTCAGAAGATGAGGAAATTCCGGAGGCGGACTTATTGGCCAGAGTGGAACTTGCACCAACTACAGAGAATGACTCGGTGCCAGAAAAGATTGATGCCAGTCAAGTCAATTTAGTACAAAAATTAAGAGCAGCTAAAATTCCAACCGAAACAAGAGAAAATATTTCTGTCTCAAAGTCGGTGTATATTGCTAAAGCTTTGAGAGCAGCTAAAATTAACCCAACGCCATCGGCATCGCAATCACAGTCAACGGCAGTACCTGTGGTTGAACAACAGGACGGCGAACAAGCTTCCCAACAAGATCCAATCGGAAGCCCTCATCATATTCCCTGGCAATGGATACAGGCTACTCAAGAGGCGATAGGTTCTAAAGGTGGTTCTGGAGTGCGTTACTACCGCAGTGTACCTGTCGTTTCTCCTGATGGCAGGTATGCTATGTACAGTCGCGTGCAACTAGAAGTTAGACCGGAAATGTATAATAGCCGTGTCAGCAGCGTTTTATTTATAGAAGATCGACAAACCCGGCAGTTACAGGTAGTAACTTCAACATCTTCTTTAAGCGATCCTTTATTAAAAGTCAACGTATCTTCACCTTCTCCGGATACACAAGGAAGCATTGGTGTCTTAGTTCCTGTGAGTTGGTCAGAAAAGGGCGAACGCTTTTTAGCACGCAAGTTTGAAGGGTTAATGAACTCTTCCGATGCAACAGATCGCGCTGTGATTTGGGATCGGCAAAAAAATAATACTAATACTGTTTCTCCAAATGAAGGAGAAAACGATGGTGAAAAGATTGCGATCTTGTTAGGTTGGAGTAAAACTCAACCCAATTCTGTGCTGTTTCGGACTGGCGAAGTAGGCAGTGAAGAAAAATGGCCATTAATGGCAGTTACTGATGATGGCAAGACTGTCGCGGCAAACGCTGTCGATCAACCAATTACCTTTGGTGAAAAAGCTAAAGAAGTTTGGGAGAATCCACCAGTTGCTTATCGGTAGGTCGTTAACCAGCAGTTAGCAGTCAGAATGGTGACTGAAAAACAAGACCCCCGACTTCTTTCACGAAGTCGGGGGTTTATATAGGACTCCGATTTGATTCTTGAAAACACACTGAGACTAAAAAGTCTATTTGATGAGGGTTCTATCTTAAATTCTGTTCAGAAATCAAACAGGATTCCTATAGTTCCGTTTTACATGGCAGACTACACACACGGGTTTAAGCAACAACTATTTTACCTTTGGGGAAGAATATAATTGTTGGCAAATTGGGCAAAATAAATCAGAACACAAGTGCTTTGAGGGTAGACATCATTCTCTAAAAATTATCGATTGAGTCACTTACAGAATATCTTGCCCATATCTGACTTTCATCCAGAGAAAAAGTTTGGGATAGAGGCTGGGATAAAGGGGATATGTGTATGTGATACAAATGAGAAATCTCTAGAATGACTTCCCCATCCCTTATTACCCATTCCTCTCCTTAGTATGTCAGACCCCAACATTGGTCGCTCACTCGTCAAACGTTACCAGCTTCAGGAGTTAATCGGTACTGGAGCAATGGGTCGAGTTTATCGTGCTAATGATACTTTGTTGGGAGGCGTTCCTGTTGCTATTAAGTTTCTCTCTCTATCACTTCAACATCAAAAGATGGGGGTACAGGAACGCTTTGAGCGGGAAGCAAAAACCTGTGCTTTACTTGGGCAAAGAAGTATCCATATTGTTCGAGTCATGGACTATGGTGTAGACGAGAATGACATCCCGTTTTATGTCATGGAATATCTTGAAGGAACAAGCTTGAGTAACATCATCCGCAAACAACATTTGTCTGTTGCTAGATTCCTGAGTATGGCTCGTCAAATCTGTTTGGGGTTACAGTGTGCTCATGATGGCATTCTAGTTGGAGGCAAAATTTACTCAATCATCCACCGTGACATTAAGCCCAGCAATATGATAGCCATTGTTGACCCCAGTTTTGGGGAGTTAGTCAAAATTCTAGATTTTGGCATCGCTAAATTGTTGGAGTTAGATGAAAACAGTACTCACTATTATTTAGGTACTTTGGCTTATTCTTCTCCTGAACAGATGGAGGGCAAAGAACTAGACAACCGTTCCGATATTTATAGTTTAGGCGTATTGATGTTTGAGATGCTTACGGGGAAAATGCCTCTGGTAGTTACAACTCACTCTTTTGGAGCGTGGTATAAAGTACATCACTATCAAACACCGCGTTCCTTTGCTGAGGTTGATCCCGCACTCAAAACTCCCAAGGAAGTGGAAGATTTGGTGATGAGTTGTCTGGCAAAGTCACCAAGCGATCGACCTCAGAGTATTGGTGAAATCCTCAAGATTTTAGCATCTTTAGAGCAGCGTCACACTACACAAAACACTTATGTCCCTCTAAGCATCAAGAATACTCAAGCTGAGTTCGGGCAGAAAACAAAAGTCGGTTTACTCGCACCTGTGTCCAACGATGAAATTGCACGAGCTTTTTCCTGGCCTCAAAATAAACCGATCGCCAATATTGTTTTTCCCCAAGCCATCCGTGTTCATGGAGAACTCTCTGCCGCCTTATGGGTGATGTTACCGCAAGAGGAAATTAGAAAGCGTTTAATCTGCACTCGCTACAATCAATTTCTTTTTATTATGAGTCCCCATCCCATGTTACTGTGGATTACCTTAATCTACAATCGTCAACACGGTGCTAAGTGGTTGCCTTACTACCTCGACCTCAAAACAAGTATCGGTCAAGAAATTGTCCACTTACTCGGACAGACTGGCTATTACCGCTTGCTGTTCTTTGGACGGGAAGAGCCAAGTCGCTGTACTCATATCCAACTTTCAAGTGTTGCCTTTGCCCAACGCCAACAACTTCAACAGTGGGTCATTATGAGTAACACATTGGTTTCCACTGCCGATCCTCAAGTTACTAAAAATTTACTTAAAGTTGAATACGAAAAGATCAAGCTCCAAATTCTTGCGAAGCTACAATCCATTGACACGGAAACTTCATTCGATCTTTCCCATTAACGCAAAGTAGTACAGTGGACTTTATATTAAATATTGTAAAGATCGTGTTCTAGAAGCCAAAAATCCAGGTATAAGAAATATAAATAGATAAAAAAGTAGCAAGACTCCTGTTGAGTGATGGCTATACCAATATTTGTCCGCAGCAATGGTGATATTAAGGCAGCAATGTCTTAACAATCTTCGTCGCTTTAGCCCGGAGTTCTCAATTAGAGAACCTTAAGTTTTCTAGAAAAAAAAGTATGAGAGTGGTTTTTCAGCTAACAGTGAGCGCACAAGTCAAATTTGACGAAATCAGTATAATATTATGGCTTTGACTCGAAAAGCAACATAAGTTATAAATATATTTGGGTATGCACCCAGATATTTCGACAACACAAGAGTTCATTTTCTCATGTTTCGTTTCTCTATCAAAGTTGACGCCCCGACATCCCCGGCTTTTTTCCTCCTTGGAACCGAGCGAGAGAAGGAGGTCGCCCCCAGCGACACTTAAACTCTATGCCCACATCGAACCTGAATCTAAGCCCCACTGATGCTTGAGAAGCTCTTTGTAAGTTGCTTCACGCACAACCATTTGCTCATAAAGCTTGACTAAAAAGTCTTTAGCTTGTTCAGGACTCATACTCTGCACTTGAGTGGAAAATGAACGGATGCTGAATTGCTGCTCTAGGGTTAGTTCAATTGGTTGATCCATAGTTAACTCCGGAAAATAAGGATTTAATACGATTTAACTCACAGAATTCCTAAAAGGGTAGTTACTGAACTTTTCTGTGTCCCACATTAGTACCTCTGTATTACGAAAGATAACAATTGTCAGACAAGTTGCCCATATCCTTATAGGTATTTTTCGACAAAGCAGATAGCTTACTTGTAAGCCATCTGATATATACCCCGCATCCACCGAGATGAATTTCGGAAAATTAGGGTTAAATTAGGCGACGAGGAAGAAAAAATTTCCTCCAGTCCCTCTGTTTCCTTTTACTTTCCCACAAGTTGTGGGAATATCAGGGAGTATTCATAAATTATATTCCTAATACATGATTATGTGCAAGATGTCAAGCACATAATTATGAAGTTTAGCTTCCTTGTAGTTATAACTTTGGAAGCTAAAAATATTTGTATCAAGTTGTGATCAATAAAAAAGCTCAGGCTGAACAAATTGGTGAGTAGATATACTGGAATTGGTTCGTTTCGGTATGGGGAATGAGGACTGAAAATTTTGATTCCCCGATTCCCCACTCCAAAACGAACCATTTATTCAAGTGCAATAATAACGACAGTAATGTTGTCGTGACCACCTTCCTCTTTCGCCGCCTCAATAAGCGAAATAGCTGCTTTATCGATAGGAGGGTATTCTTGGAGGTAGGAAGCAATCTTTTTATCGGCAAGTTCTTCCGTCAAACCGTCACTACAGAGCAGCAAGCGATCGCCAAGTTTAATGTCTAATGGTTGTACATCTATCTGATGCAAATCTTCACGTCCCAAACAGCGTGATAACACATGGCGAAAGGGATGCGTTCTTGCTTCATCCGGCGTAATGTCACCCATTTTGATCGCCCGTGCTACCCAGGTATGATCTTCTGTTAACTGCTCTAAATTCGACTCCCGCAGGCGGTATAAGCGAGAATCCCCAACATGAGCGCACCAAGGCGGTTCTCCAGAGCCAAAAATCACCACAACTACCGTTGTTCCCATATCAGAACGTTCCGGGTGATTTGCCTGATCGAGCAAAATGGCTTTATTTGCCTCCCATAAGGCTTCTTCCAACAAAATGTCTGGAGATTTAGAGGAATTCCAATTTGTATTCAAGTACTCCTGAATTTTCTGAGTCGCGATTTGACTTGCTTGCTCGCCGCCTGCATGACCCCCCATACCATCAGCAACTATAAAAAATCGCCCTTTTAAGTCGATATAGAAATTATCTTGGTTATTAGAACGAATAAGTCCCGGATCACTTTTTCCGATAAAGTTAAGTTTCATATACTTTCTACAACAATTTAAGACATACGGTCATAGCGGTCGAGGCGCAGAAGCAGTCTAAACAGTAGCCATGATAAAGCTACCGCAATTAAACCTGCCGATATAGCCAACCACACATAATGACTCACCAATAAAATCGTAGCGGAAAGTGTAAAACCACTGATTATAACTGCGTAAGTCATTCCTATCTGAATATTACTCTGCCGCCGTAGCAGGCGCTCTGTTTCTATAGACCGAACCCGCACGCGTAGATCTCCCCGCTCTAGTTTTTCTAGTGTATCTTCTACCCTACGTGGTAGTCCAAATGCAGTACTACTTACCTGAACTGCTTGACGACTCAATTCATTCAGAAAGCTATTGCCATCATTACCATTCATACTGGTCATAAGCTGCATTGCATAGGGTTGAGCAACTTCCATAAAGTTAAATTCGGGATCTAACCCCTTGCCTACTCCCTCCAACGTCGAAAAAGCTCGCATGACGAAAGTGAAAGTAGCTGGAAATCTAAATGGCTGATTGTAAGCGATTTCGTAAAGATCGTCACTAATGGCGGCGATCGACTGGTTCTCAAAAGACTTATCCATAAAATTATCCAGCATATACTGGACAGAACGCCGCACTGGTCCCATATCTTCTACAGGTGCGATCGCCCCTAAATCGATCAGAGACTGAACAACGCGATCGCCATCTTTGGAAGCAACGCCAAACATTGTTTCCATGAGTTGTTCACGAACATTAGAATTAATCCGCCCCATCATGCCAAAATCGTAAAATATCAAAGCACCTTCCGGGCTGACAGCAATATTACCAGGGTGGGGGTCAGCGTGGAAAAAGCCATTATCAAGCAGTTGATGCAGGTAGGCTTGTGCGCCTTGACGGGCAAGGACTTTCCGATCCAAACCTGCTGCTTCTATAGCTTCATATTGACTAATTTTAATTCCGGGTAGATACTCTAGTGTGACCACTCGTGACGAAGTGTAACGCCAGTAAACACGCGGTACTTTTACCCAATCATAAACGCGAAAGTTCCGGCGGAAAGTATCAGCATTACGACCTTCGCTGAGATAGTCAATTTCTTCCCAAAGAATGCGACAGCACTCTTCATAGACTCCTATCCAATCTCGCCCGCGTCCCCATTTCGGATGGTTTTGAAAGTAGCGAGTAATACCCTTAAGAATTTGAAGATCGATTTCAAAAAGCTTCTTTAAACCGGGGCGTTGCACCTTGACAACAACTGCTTCTCCAGAATGCAACACAGCTTTGTGTACTTGCCCCAAACTGGCAGCAGCAAGGGGAATTGGGTCAAAACTCTCAAAGAGATCGGGGATTTTTTTGCCTAGTTCAAGCTCAATAATTGCTTCTACTTGCTCGTAGCTAAATGCGGGTACTTTGTCTTGGAGTTTTGCCAGTTCTTCCACATATTCGCTGGGGAATAAATCAGCACGCGTAGAGAACAATTGTCCAACTTTAATAAAAGTTGGACCTAATTCCAGGAGGGTATTACGAATCCAAACCGCAGTTGCTTTACGTCTTGCAGCCTTTCTAGCTTCGGTTGCTCCACCTGGGTAACTCCAAGATTTGTTGTAAAGCCAAAGCCGGAACAACAAAGCCCAGACAAAAAACCAAATGTCCAAAAACCGCCGTCTGCGAGAGTATTTTTCGCGGTTCCAACGGTATGCCTTATCTGTATAACTCTTTTCCATATGCCTTGAGTACCGCTGGTTATCACCGAGTCAGCAGAATGTAAAGACACTCTTGATTCCTAAAGTG
>JAQYWP010000420.1 GCA_029379285.1 Rhizonema sp. PD38 | reverse complement strand
ATATAATATAAAGCTATCTAATTGCTTTGCAAATGAAAATACTGTATAAAAATTTATATTTAATAGCGAAAGCTAAAGGCGATGGAACAGAAGTTCACAGTTTTAATAGTAGACGATGACGAGGTAGATCGCATGGCAGTACGGCGCAGTCTACTGAAAGCAGGTGTTGAAATAGAATTGTCTGAGGTGAGTGATGGTAACAGTGCGATCGCTGCCTTTCCTGAAAATTCCTACGACTGTGTTTTCTTAGACTATCTCTTACCAGATCAAGATGGTTTAACTCTAACTAGAAAAATACGTTCTCTAGGAATCAAAGTTCCTATAGTTGTCCTGACGGGTCAAGGAGACGAACAGATAGCTGTTGAACTGATGAAAGCGGGTGCCACAGACTACCTTTCTAAGTCCAGGTTATCCCCAGAAATATTGGCTCGAGTTTTGCGAAATGCAATACGAGTTTATCGGGCTGAAATGGAGGTAGAGAAGGCGCATCAGCAGTTGCAAGAAAGTAACAATCTCCTTACCCGTAAGAATAAAGAATTAGAAAGACAACAGCAACAAATAGAGTTGCAAAATATTAAGCTTGTTGAAGCATCACGGTTAAAAACGCAGTTTCTAGGAACAATATCTCATGAACTACGAACTCCGATGAGTGCCATAATTGGGTTTTCCCAGTTATTGTTGCGTAATAAATGTGGTTCACTTTCCCATCAGCAAAAGGATTTAATGGAAAGGATTTTGAATAATAGTAAGAAATTGCTGATGCTGCTCAATGAAATTCTTGATTTCTCTAAATTTGAGGTAGGACAGTTAGACGTTAAGCCGGGAATTTTTGACTTATCAAAAGTTGTTAATGCGACTGTAGTAGAAATTCGTTCTCTAGCTGAGCAAAAAAACTTATCCTTGCAGGTTCTAATGAACTTAGAAAACCCGATAGTCTTTAATGATTCAATCCGTGTAAAACAGATTTTAATGAACCTGCTTTCAAATGCACTAAAGTTTACAGAATCTGGAGGAATTGCCATAGAAGTTAAGGAACTATCTGAAAATAAAGTCGTGATCGCCGTTTGCGACACTGGGATTGGCATTGCACCCGCAAACATAAAATCTATTTTTGAAGCTTTCTGGCAAGTCGAGCAAGACACAAACCGCAAATACTCTGGTACAGGCTTGGGTTTGCCAATAGTCAATGCGTTGGTGCAAATGATGGGAGGCAAAATCACTGTCAAAAGTCAATTGAACGAAGGTTCTATCTTTCTGATTGAACTGCCACGTCAAGTTGTACCAGTCTCACAAAATAGAGAAAGAGTATTAAATGACACTGATATTTATAAAAAAAAAGTTCTTGAGAGTGTAGGAAGCTCTCAGTTTCCTTCGGGAAGACGTATACCAAAAGATGAGGAATAAGTTACATAGATATTGTAATGTTAAACAAAGTATAAATTCTTGTAAAAACGTCATAAATTATGGTAAGTTTAGCAGAAAATCATATAGATCGCATCCTAGCAATTGACGATACGCTTGATAATCTCATTCTGCTTCAGACAATTTTAGAGGTGGAGGGGTATGAAGTTGAGATAGTTCCAGATGGGAAAAGTGGGCTAGAGCAAATTGCTCAATCTCCACCAGATATCATTTTGTTAGATGTGATGATGCCGATGATGGATGGTTATGAGGTAACACGCCACATCCGGAACAATCCAGACATACCTTACATTCCCATTCTCCTGTTAACAGCCTTCCACGAAGCTAGTGTTGTGGAAGGTTTGGATGCCGGGGCAGACGATTTTATTCGTAAACCATTCGATCAAGATGAATTACTCGCAAGGGTACGATCTCTTCTTCGCTTGAAGCACAGTATTGATGAACAAAAAAAAATGGCACGTCAGCGTGAAGACTTCGTTTCACGTCTGACTCACGATTTACGAACCCCCTTAGTTGCGGCAAATCGAATGCTCAATTTATTTGAGCAAGAATTATTCTGTAAAATTTCCACCGAAATGAAACAAGCGATTGTCGCCATGACACGCAGCAATAGTAATTTGTTGGAAATGGTTAATAACCTTCTAGAAGTTTATCGTTTTGATGCAGGTAAAAAAGCTCTACAATTTGAGAGTTGCAACATCAAGCAGATCGTTGAAGAAGTTGCTCAAGAACTCATTCCTCTGGCTATTGAAAAAGGCTTGAAGATTAATATAAACACAAGCTCAGAGAATAGTGAAAATACAGGGATCGTGATGGGCGATCGGCTAGAACTAAGGCGAGTGGTGAACAACTTGATCGGCAACGCCATCAAGTTTACAGATACCGGAAGTATCGATATTAGCATATATGAAACATCTATGGTAACAATTGAGTTCAAAGATACAGGATATGGCATTGCTCCAGAAGATCTGGAGACAATCTTTGAACGGTTTCGTCAAGGAAAAAACAAACGTGCTGGCAGTGGCTTGGGACTACATTTATCACGCCGTATTATAGAGTCACACGGGGGCAATATTGAAGTATCCTCTAAGCTAGGAAAAGGTAGTATATTTACTGTACACATTCCAAAGTCAGCTTAACTGTTCCAAAAAATTTACATGGAGCTTTTGTTAAGGTTAATCATTGGCGAGTAAGCATTCAGCAATTAAAAAAAGTTTAAACAATTTTCTTGTTGAACCTAATCTATAAAAAAACATGCAAGTTGATAGCTTATAGCATAATACTTGCAAGTCTATACTGATTTTCCAACCTGAGGAGAGTAAAAATATTGTATTAAAATGTTGATTTTGAATAACATTTGCCGCTAACATATAAATACTAATTAGTAAAACCTGATGTTTCCCAATATAATTCTTTTGTCTTACAATGAGTGACAACATGAAAACATTAGGCTTTAAAAGCAGTAAGTGGAAAGTTAAGAGTTAAATAATTTATTTCACTTTCTAGCTTGTTGGTAGTGGTCAACATGTTCAAAAAGAAAAAGCGCAAATGACGACATCAACCCAAACAACTCCAACTCGTGGTCAATTAGAAAGAACAATAGCACAACGTATTCAAGCTTTATATCGCGAAACACTGGGACATCAACCAAGTAAAGTTACTTGTCAATTATGTGATCATAATGTAGTACTGTTGCTTGAAGGTTCTATTACTCAACCAGAGCAGTTATTAGCTGAAATAGGCAAACACGAACTCGCCGAGCAAGTCCGGGTCGATTTAGATGATGCTATTCAGCCTCAAATAAAAGCACTAATTGAAGAAATTTTAAATATCTCCGTTGT
Organism: Rhizonema sp. PD38; assembly: GCA_029379285.1. GTDB lineage: Bacteria > Cyanobacteriota > Cyanobacteriia > Cyanobacteriales > Nostocaceae > Rhizonema. Next base: position 3,929 of record JAQYWP010000420.1, on the reverse strand, counting down.
CGATTTGCTTACTGATGCCACATTGGAAACAGGTCGGACAGGAATTATTGCTATTCTAACCGATGCACCGGATATTCGCCACCCTGCTTTAAATTCTAAAAATAAGAAAACTCCTTCCTTGAACAAAGTTGAATAAATCGTAAATAAGTAAAAACTTAAAACACATTTGTACGAGCGTGTAGCAAATTAAGTTAGATACGAAATTCCTACGTAGTTTTTGTGTAGCTGTTCTTAAATTTGGATTCTTCTCACTAAAATGAATGACTCCTAACATGAGTTAGGGATTGAGTAAGAATCTAGTTTTTTTACCTAGATATCCCCGAACCACGTTCTCTACATCTTCGATCATGTAAGGCTTGCTAATATAGTCGTCAAACCCAGCATTCAAGATAGTTTCTCGGTCATCTGCGCTAGCTAATGCTGTTACAGCTATAGCTGTAATATTACTAGTCAGAGGTTCTTGCTTCAGATGTCGTATAACATCAATCCCAGTCAAGCCAGGCATGAGGATATCTAGTAGGATCAAGTCTGGCAGGTGTTCTTTTGCCAAAACGACTGCTGTGGAACTATCTTTTTGACTGATGAGTCTACAGCCTAGTGATTCAAGAGTGTAATTCAGCAATAGCAGATTATCATCATTATCTTCCACAATTAAGATTAAAGGTGGTTGAGATTCGTGCATCTCTTGCACTTCCGTAAGCGCTTGTGCCAGTTTCATTTCTTCTCCAGAGAATTTTAATTCCATCGTCATCTCCTTTTTAGAGAACGAACGAGGCACTCAAAGAGCGGTTCAATAGCGCTCATCCAAGACTGGCTCGTGTTTTAACCGTAACGATTTGATGATATTTGCTCACTCAATAAGTTCAAAGGAAATAACACCTCCGGAAGAGAGAGTGAGAAGACACTCCTCAATTATAAATAAATATAAATAAAATGAAAAGCCGCTGAGCAGATTAAGTAATAAATACCTAAGCTCTTAAAGCATACAGCAGATATGCAGCAAGGTTAATCATAATAGGTAATCGCTAAGTACCTTAATAGTTGGTAGGAAACTTCGAGTAATACATCCGCATCTACACTTAGAGCCCCTGCCAGGGAATTCAAAATTAAAAAAGCCTGATTTGCGAGCGTTTATAGCAATGAGTTAATGCTTGGCTTGTTTACGCGCCCCATGTACTAGCAAGAAATTCTGGGCAAAACATAATTTTTTTGTAATCTGTGATACATTTGATGTGAGTTTTTGTCAACTCTCGAGATTTACTAATGTCCTGGAAGAAGCTGATTTGAAACTTTTGGTTCAAATCAGGCATGAGGTGACTTGAAGTCTGCAATAATTCGAGAGAGCGGTTTATATGGAAGTGATGAAATTGGGATTGCTGTATGTAAACCTTCCCTAACTGTTGACAAATTGTAATACAAGTACTACAATAAAATGGTAATTTTGCTTGGCGGTATTCATTAAGGGTTTATTCACAGTTTTTAAGCAAGCATTTAGCCATTAGCAAAGAAGTGCGGTGCATTACCATACAATTTGAATGTGTAATACCCAAGCATTTGTGTGAGCGATCGCCATTCACAACTTATGAGTGAGTTGTAAGTTATGATTTGCTTTCCTATCACTCCTAACTTCCTGTACGGATGGGTTTGATATGCCGTCACATGTAAGTAGGTTGGCGCAAAAAAAACCTAAATATGTAAACAAATGTTGAGATACTGTTTATGTATATTAGCCCCGCCCTTACAAATCACTCCTCACTCCTATATCAACACTGCATCCAGAGAAAATATGGAATTTGATTATTATCGAAGCAACGAAGGCTCTTCCACGAATAACAATCGTCAAAGCTTACTGACAAGTGGTTGGCGACCATTACAGCGAGAGTTGGAATGGCAGTTTTTGTGGCAACTTTTTTGTAACGATACGCGGGAGTTAACTCAAAAAACTTTAAATTTGACGAGTAATATTGCTGATACTTTAGGTCGAAATAATTATACTTGGTGGGCAAATTTGCTCAATATAGCGTCTGATAATACGCGCTACGAATTTGAAAAATATTGGAATTACATCACACCCGATCTTCTCACACCAGATTATCGTTACAAAGAAGTTCTGAGTACAGAAACACCAATCGTTCAATTTGTTAGTCGCAATAGCATTCCGATAGATTATGTTCTTCATCGACTGCAAGAAATTACTGTATTGAGAATCTTAGATTTATTGGGATGTCCTGATTTGATTACTCAGTATTATTTAGAACGAGATTTCTTTTACCCTCCAGAAAAATTTGTCAACTGGGATCGTCTTGATGTTGTCAACACAGTCAATGCATACTGGTCTAACTACGATACTTGGCTACAAATTAATCCTTTTGAGAGAGGACGCCGACAATACACTTTAATGGCAAAAAATTTAGCCCCACTCATTAACAAAGCAACTTACGATTTAGCAGTCATGCTGAGTGGATATCAAAGTCGCGTCGGTAAATTGCACAGCCAATTTCCCATTCGCAGTTTTCCCTCAGATATTCAAAGCTTCACTGACACTGTACAGCAGGCGATTCTCTCTTCAAAGCAGTTAGCGGTTCTGATACATGGAGAACCTGGTACAGGTAAAACAGCATGGACACAAGCAGTCGCCAAAGAAATTCTTCTGCCTTTAGGGTATGTCATTTTTATTTTGGATCATGATGCGATCGCCAACTTTGTCCCCCCAACCTACTTAGAGCGAATTTGTATTATTATTAACGAAGCCGATAACCTAGCACAAAATCGTGCTTATGAAGTCGCTCAATATAATAACAAGACAGAACACATTCTCAGCTTACTGGATGGCACACTGTACCAAAGTGTGATAGAGGAATCCGGAATTCAGATCCAACAACAATTGGTTGTATTAATGACTTGCAATACCACAGAAAGATTAGATCCAGCAATGTTACGCAAAGGCAGGGTAGATCTTATGTACAAGTTTACACAGAAATACGTTTGAAAAAAGAAAGAAGACAGGAGGTAATTCCCACCAGTGTGTGATTGGCACGATTACTCTTTTACGGAGGAGACTGCAGATGCTACAGCATAATTCTGTCACCATAACAGATGTGGAAGCAGCTCAAAGGCGTCTTGCGGGTATTGCTCACCGCACCCCAGTTCTCACCTCTAAAACCGTCAACGAACGTACTCATAGTCAAGTGTTTTTCAAGTGTGAAAATTTTCAACGCACTGGATCTTTTAAGTTTCGAGGTGCGTATAATGCTTTGTCACAGCTATCTGAAGAACAAAAACAAAAAGGCGTTCTGACATTTTCATCTGGAAATCATGCCCAAGCGATCGCCCTTGCCGGACAATTGCTGAATATTCCCACGACTATCGTGATGCCTGACGACGCCCCAAGCGTTAAGCAAGTTGCAACTCGTGAGTATGGTGCGGAGGTGATTACTTACAATCGTCAGCAAACAAACAGAGAAGAATTAGCCCTTACTTTGGCAAGCGATCGCCAAGTAACGCTGATTCCTCCCTACAACCATCCTCATATCGTCGCGGGACAGGGAACAGCAGCCAAAGAACTGGTTGATGAAGTTGGTATAGACTTACTCTTAGTATGTTGTGGCGGTGGCGGATTTCTTTCCGGTTCTGCGATCGCAACCAAAGCAGTTTTACCGAATTGTCGAGTTATAGGAGTCGAACCAGAACTTGCTGACGATGCTACACGTTCGTTTCACACCAAAACTCTGCAAACCGTCAATTATCCTGATACTATAGCTGACGGCGCACGTACTCCCAGCCTCGGTTCGATAACTTTTCCCTTAGTACTACATTACGTGGATGATATGGTGACAGTATCTGAGGAAGCAATTCTTCGCACCATGTTCTTTTTAAGGGAACGCCTCAAAATTGTCGTTGAACCCACCGGAGTCCTTGCTGCCGCAGCC
>JAQYWP010000419.1 GCA_029379285.1 Rhizonema sp. PD38 | reverse complement strand
GAGATTCAATTTTACTTTCTACCATTTTTTTGTACCCAATTCATATTCCGGACGAGTCTAATGGACTACCCAATTCTTTTAAGATGTAACGGCTGATGTAGCGGGTACAACGTTGGATCTGGCTAATATTTTTCTGCCAATATTCATCTACTCGGTCTTCCATTTCTAAATCTTCACTCACCCAAGAACAAAACCGACGTAAAAAAATCTCATCACTGGAAAGGTCAGCTTTTCCTAAAAGTTGAAAATCCAAAAAGAGTACACGCTTGCTCTCATCCTTAGCCGCTTTGATGATCCGGTTTAATAGGGAACTTTTACCAACTTGCCGGGGTCCCTTGATGGAAATTGTCACCCCCTGCTGGACAATAGTGGAGAGAGCAATGGTGTCAGCTTGCCGTTCCACGTAAAAAGCCGATTTGAGTTTCATCGTCCCTTCTGGAATCTCCAAAGCTCCTGGCTGTGCAGAAGCAGAAGGGAGTGGTAAATCAGATGGTTCCTTTAAAGGCTGCAAATCTACCTTATGTTGCGTATTAATACTTAAGCTTTTACTAGAAATAGCTTGCTTTAAGTCTTCTATCAACCGTTGTGTATCCTGCTCATGACTCCAATACGCCCAATTAATCTGATTTAAATAAGCACTTAGGGGATACTGAAACGGCTGACGGTATGCTAACCGCACTGGGAGAATAGCGGGGTATCCTGATTGCACTTGAGCAAAATTGTGCGCCATACGAATTTCCGTTTCTACCATCTCACTGTGGGCTGAATGCTCACTCAGTAAGACAATCAGAAAATCAGAGGAGCGAATTTCAATTTCAATTTGTTCAGCCCAGCTTGTACCTACAAGGATTTTCTGGTCAATAAAAACTTGGTGTTGTGGTGACAGTGCTTGTACAATTTGTGACGCTACTTGCTCATCTGGCTGGACATCTCGTTTGTAGCTAATGAAAATCCGTTTACTTGGTTGAGAATTCAGGGGGATAGCAGTCTCTTTTTTACTCTTTCTGTTTTTCAATACTGGAGTGGCAGATTCTGGAAGACTTTCTAAATCAATGGATGTACAACCAAACTCAAACCCATCTTCAATATTTCTACCTGCTCCCAATGCATCATAAAACCCTACTGCAAACTTAATTGCCGCCTGATCCCTAATCGCTTTGTTCATCCCAATCACATAATCAATGTGTTGGTGAATTGCCTCTGCTTGCACCTCAGAATAACAAGCATTGAGTACTACACATTCAATCTTGGGAAACAATTTAAATAGTCTTGCCAGGGCTTCGGCACTTACCAATTGCATAAGTCCCGAGTTGTTCTCTAGGGCTAAACCTTCGCTACCTACGCCATGCCCAGAAAAATGCACAATTTCTGGTTCATAATCCAACAAAGCACGGCGCAAATCATCAACTCGCACTGCCAATTTAGAGATAATTTCAAATTCAGATCGACGTTTGGCTCGTTCTAAACCTGCCTGAATTTCGCGCACCTCTTCATCCAAGCGCAGCTTGGACGTGTTTATGGGATTCGCTGATAAAAGCAGGATTTTTTTCACAGTGGCATTTAATTGAATTTGTTATCTGTTTTTGGGAAAAATAGGTTGGTACTTGGGATTTGGATACAGATTGAACATAGCATTTTCCGGAAAATTCCGAACAGTCATGCTAAATTTGGTTGTATTGCACGACTTTTCCAGTTTACAAAAAAATCTTATCCTCGTGATACCCTCAAAACCCAATAATTGAAACAGCTTTCAAGCGTTGCTCTGGTGTCACTTCCAAGTACGGCAAAGTTCCTAAGTCGTTGTGACTACTGATGTGCTGGATGTGACGCTAGGGAACGCCAGTAGAAGACATCATAGTTAGTGCTGTTCTTTTAAATGAGTGAGTATTAATATCAATTAGAAAAAAGAATGCGACAGATACTATGTAGGGGGGAACGGCTGTTCGCCCTGACGATGGGTTCATAATTTGTTGAACCGCCAAGACGCCAAGAACGCCAAGAATGAGTAGAGTTTGCGTAAGTTCTATAGATGTTAAAATTAGCAGCCGTATAAAAGTTATCCTGAGAACAATGAATCAAAGTAACTTTTGTTGTTGTACACTTGCTTTAGGTGATAATTACTGTGCTCTTTCACTGGATCTGGCTAAAGATCTTGAAATGCATTCTCCTGAGATTCGCTTTGTTGTTTTGACAGATAGACCACAATATTTTAGCGAGCAAAGCAATGTTTTAGCTTTTGAGCATCATCAACTGAGTCTCGGTTGTTATCATGACAAGCGTTTTTCGATCGCCAAAGCCTTATCTATTTTTCACTCCTGTCTGTTTTTAGATGCAGATATGCGAATTCTAGCTCCTATTCCAGCAAATCTTGAATGGGAGCCAGGAATTACTGCGAAAATTGTATGGAATAATATTCTCAAACACAATAAAAATCAGTTTGAAATTAAGCTTTTAGAGCAGATGGCTCAAAAGTTAAATCTTCAACTCGAAGAGATTAGCTTTGTTCACGAATGCCTATTTGTTGTGACACGAGATTCAGGGCTTGAACAGGATTTTATACAGTATTGGGATAAAATTGCACCATACTTTGAACTCCGGGGCTTTTACCGAGGAGAAGGACATACTATTGGGCTGGCAGCGGCAAAAGCAGGTTTAACTATCCGACAAGATCCAATGGAAAAGATTACTTTCTTTAAAGACAAATTGGAACTACAAGCAATTAAAAAAGGAACTTCCAATTATGCGGATAAAGCCATCTTTTTTGAAAGACAGCAGTCATTGGAATATCCTCACCGTTCAATTTATAAAAAATTACTAGATAAGCTTGAGCGATTAATAGGTAACTTCTACCGAACACTTCGTTTAAGGATTATGACCTTCATGAATCTCAAATTTTATTACTTTTAAGTTAAATGTCCCCGGATTCATATCATATCATGTCCGGTAGATTAACCTTAAATATTAGAAGAACCTCACCTCGCCAAAGCTGTGCTTTGTCTCCCCTCCCCGCAAGCGGGGAGGGGTTCTTGTATTATGGTTGTGCTACCAGACATGATATTACAACTCGTTTACCGAGGCACGATAGTTTATCATTGATGGCTCCTAGCTTAATGCTCGTGAATCAAGCTAAAATCGATATACTTTTCTATATTTCGTATTGGCTGTGGACACTGCAACCTGCCCTCAATGTCATCAACCCGTGAATTCCCAGGCTGTCACCTGTCCGCATTGTCGTACCCAGCTAAAAGCTTACGGACATCCTGGCATTCCCTTACATCGAGCTTCTCAGGAAGAGTATCTCTGTGACAGCTGTACCTATCACGCCGACGATACTTGTAACTTTCCCCAACGTCCTTACGCCAAAGTATGCACCCTCTACGAAAATATTGAAGAGAGTAAGTTATACTCTGAAAAACAGCGTCATGCTAACAGCTTTGGTGCTACTTTAAGAAGCTGGGTAAAACGTAATCAGGCTTTAATCTTGTTGCTAGCTCTATTGTTGATCTGTTTGCTGATCGCTTTATCAATAACTTGAGAATAAAGAGTAGAAAGTGGGGAAAATAACTACGACGCTCCTTGTGATTCAAACACAGGCAAATCAAACCAGAAAGTAGTACCAATTCCAATCTCACTGACTAAATATACCTTACTGTGATGCTTTTCGACAATATTTCTGACAATTGATAGTCCTAAACCAGTACCTTCTAGAGTGTGAACTCGGTTTTCTACTCGCACAAAGCGGTCAAAAACCATGTTTTGGTCTTCCGCCGCGATGCCAATTCCCGTATCGGAGATTTCGACTCGCACTTTTTGTATAGGTTGTGTGTTTAATGAGTTGATAGCATCTTCTTGATCTAGTCCAATTACATGTGGGAGATCGCAATAATTAGGTATAATTTCTTGTTGGTAAGCACGGAGTATAACTTTTCCACCTGCCTTGGTAAACTTAAGGGCATTCCCGACAAGATTACCGAAAACTTGCAGCAACAAATCATAATTACCGACAACAAATGGTAAATTAGAGGCAGCTTCGTGAATAAGTTCAATACCTTTATCCCGAGCATGAAGTTGATAAGTACGCAGTGTCTGCTCGATCGCTTGCACTAAGTCTACGCCATCCAAGGTGTAACTGCGACCAGATTCAAGCTTTGACAAATCCAAAACATCATTCACTAAGCGAGTCAATCTATCGGTTTCATGATTGACTGTTTGCAAAAACTCTCGTCGTTGACCTTCACCCAATTCCTCGCCGTAATCATGTAAGGTTTCAATATACGTTTTGATATTAAATAGAGGGGTTCGTAGTTCGTGAGAAATGTTGCTAATAAATTGACTTTTTGCCTCGTTGAGTTCTACCTCACGGGTAATATCTTGCACGGTGATCGCAATACCTTTGATACTCTCTCGTTGTGAGTTGAGAACGGTGGTTAAGAGAATGCGAATCGTTCTTTTAGTCGGTTGAATCATCGCAATCCGAAACTCAGCACTTTCGCATTCCCCGGCTGCCATTTCATACAAGGTACGGGTAACTTCTATTTGTACTGCTGATGGCAAGAAACGTAAAACATTCGCACCAACGACATCAATTCCTTCCCAGCTAAAAATTCGCCGCGCTGTTGGGTTGACTAAAATTACCTGCATATTGTTATCAATGAGGACAGCACCATCAGCTATTGTGGAAACGAGGGTTTCGAGCTTAGCTTTTTCTGCTGTAAGTTCCTCGATATTTTGCTCTTCATACCGCTCCAAGCGCTCTGCCATTTCATTAAAGTTCAGAATTAACTCCCCTAATTCGCCTCCTAGTGGTAAGTCAATTCGCTGTTGGAAATTGCCTGCGGCAATCTGTTTCACCCCTGCTAATAGTTCTTTAATTGGCTTAGTAATAGTTAAAGCATTGACGACACCAGCCAAAATCACCATCACCCAAATCGTAATAAAAACGGCAATGGTGACATCGCGGGTGAAATTTGTGGAGATAACTGCGGTAGCATTGGGGTTAATACCGATCGCCAACACACCAAGGTATTTATCTCCGACTTTTAAAGGAACAAAGACATCTGTCACTTCTCCATCAGGTGACTGATGTTGACGTACCATCGGCTTTTCGGCATCAGCTGCGTAATCCTCCGGCAATTCTATCCGCCTTTGAATAGTCAGCGAGGTTTCCACCTCTGGTTCTGAAAAGGGAATGCCGAAAAAGATGTTCCCAGTTTCATCAGCGTAAAGCATGTAACGCACGCTAGAGGTGCTGCTGTAGAAACGTTGAGAGAATTGGGCAACTTCTTTAAGATCATGATCGGCAATTAATGGAGCGACATTGGCAGCAAGAAGCAAACCTAAATCCCGTCCAAAGCGAGTATCATTCAAACGCGCATCCTGCTGGATTGTGTTGACTGCCCAGAATGTCAAACCACTCATCACTAAAGATACCACTAAAGTCGCTGCGGCCAAAAGCTTGGTCTGTAGGGTGAATTCCGACCACCATTTTGCGATCGCTTCTCGAATTGTTTTTAAAAAAGCCAGCATTTTAAATAAAAATTTGTTATTGCGGTAGTCTTTCGCATATAAAATACCACTTTTAATATAAGACTCCTAACTCATTACTTCTGTACGGGCAGGTTTTATTCGATCAATATACATATTCAATATTGATGGGTAAAACCTGCCCCTACTCCTCAGAACTTACTCGATAACCAATATCTCGTCGATAATACATTCCCTCAAAGTGAATACATTCTATCCCAGCATATGCCTGAGCAAGAGCTTGTTCAAAATTTTCTCCGACTCCAGTGACGTTCAACACTCGACCACCATCTGTTACGATTTGTGAAGCGTGAATTTTCGTCCCAGCATGAAACACCGTAGCACCTAATGCCTCTGCCTTCTCAATACCAGTAATAACCTTACCTAACTCATATGCGCCTGGGTAACCACCAGAAGCGACGACAACGGTGACAGCAGATCCCTGTTTCCAGGTAATAGGTGGCATTTCGCCCAAACGTTGCTGTACGCACGCAAGTATTAAATCTTCTAAGGGTGTTTCCAAGAGTGGTAAGATTGCTTGCGTTTCTGGATCACCAAAGCGACAGTTAAATTCCAAAACCTTAAACTCACCAAGAGGGGTAATCATCAATCCAGCATACAGTACACCTCGGTAGTCGATGCCTTTCGCTTTTAATGCTGCGATCGCTTTCTCCAAAACTTCTTTTTGAATTCGTTCCATCAAAGCTGGTGAGGCAATGGGTGCTGGAGCATATGCTCCCATACCACCAGTATTCTCCCCTGTATCTCCCTCACCAATCCGCTTATGATCTTGGGCTGGCAATAAAGGACGAATTGTTAACCCATCTGTGAGTGCCAACACTGAAACTTCTTGCCCAGTCAAACATTCTTCAATGACAACAAATTTCCCCGCACTACCAAACTGTCCTTGAAAAATTGCTTCAATTGCCGCCTGCGCCTGTTCCACTGTTACGGCGACTGTGACACCCTTACCTGCTGCTAACCCATCAGCTTTGACAACAATCGGTGCCCCTTGTGCTTTCACATAAGATAATGCCGCCTTTGCCTCCGTAAATACTGCAGCTTTCGCTGTTGGAATACCTGCTTCCTGCATTAAGGCTTTTGCCCAAGCTTTACTCGCCTCAATCTGCGCTCCCGCCTTACTAGGACCAAAAACCATTAAACCTTGCGATTTGAGGTAATCTGCAATTCCTTTTGCTAGTGGCACTTCTGGACCCACTACAACGAGAGAAATGCTTTGATTACTAGCATATTTACTGATGTTTTCAAAATCATCCACTGCTAAGGACAAGTTGTAACAATTTTCTCTACTTGCCGTACCGCCATTTCCAGGCACACAAACAACTTGCTCAATTTGTTTTGATTGCAGAAGTTTCCAACACAGAGTATGTTCCCGCCCGCCATTACCGATCACTAAAACTTTCACAGATTTCCTCTTGAGTCATTGTAAGAGCGAGAATACTCTGATATTTACTCGCCGTCCAATTCTTTCATCAATTCTTATGGTTGTGCAAGTCCCTTCATGCCTCATGAGGAAGTGTCACGCCGCCAAGGGCGGCAAGGCAGCTATGCTGAGGGCAGAGGGCAGCTATGTAATCCCCATAACGCGCAAAGTCTGCGGGAGAGAGGACTCTCCCCCGCGAGCTTTGCTCATTCAGGGGCTTGAAGTATGGACGTAGTATTC